>WFXI01000322.1 GCA_015490675.1 Hydrogenothermaceae bacterium | reverse complement strand
GTCAAAAATCCTATTGGTGAAAGTTGTAGTAGTCCCTTTGCTTTTGATAGAACTGTTTGTAGTTTTGAAATTAAAGGGTCTTCTTTTATTCCTTGGGCTATTGTTTGAATTAGTTTTATACCTGATAAATGGATATCTGATAATGCTCCTTCTTTGGCAGGTGAAAACGGTAAAAAGTTTCTTATTTTTTTTGTAAGATTAGACATTGTTTGTGCTATTGCTGATATCTTGTTTTTAATTCCTTGAATTATGCTTTCAACAATTTTTTGTCCTGCTTTAAACATTTCTACAGGTAGTTTTAAAAGATAGAGAGGAATTTTTAAAATTAGTGATATTATCTTTCCAATTGCTTTCCCAAATTTTATCCCCATATTAAGAGCTACATTTCCTGTATCATCCACAGGTTTTATTAAGTTCCAGATTGCTTTTGCAAGATTTACAATTGGTGAAAACAAACTTAAAAGTGGTGCAAATGCTTTTGCTATTTCTTTTACTGCTGGGATAATAGGCTCAAGCCCTTGTTTTATTCCTATAAATATTCCTTTGAAAAAGTTAGCTATAGGTTTCCAGTATTTAAAGATTAAAAGTGCTACAACTGTAAAGGTTGCTCCTATCCAAAATATAGGATTTGTAAGCATTGTTAGTGTTAAAGTTCTAAATCCAATTATGGCTGATTTTAATCCATTTAGTAAGTTTATCATTAAAGATTTTGATAGGTTTTTAAGTCCTGCTATTGTAAGTAAATTTGCTTTTGCCCAAGTGTAAGTTGCAAGGGTTATTTGGTTTATCTTTGATGGAAGTATTTGTAAAGTATTTAAAAAGTTTGTAAAACTTACACTTGCAAGCTGTTTTGCTGAAGATACTGTGTCTAAAAATTTATATTTTATTCTTAAAAGTTGGAAATCAAGCCAGTTTGTAAAGCCTTTCCTTTGATTAAAGATATATTGTAAATCCTTCCATTTATTTCTGGAAAACACAACTATATCGGTTATTTTGTCTTTAACAAATACAAACGGTGTCAAAATCTGTCCGTAAGTTGCAGTTATAAAAGATGCAGTCTTTAAGAAAAATGACAATGCAAGTGCTGATGATGCAACAGCTGTTGCAAATATTCCAAGTCCACCTATTACATATCCCATCCATTTAGCTGCTGTTTGATGATTTTCTATGAATTCTTGTAGTTTTATTACAAAGTCTCCTATTTTGTTTGCTATGTTTCCTATTACTGGTAAAAATAGATTTCCAAAAACTATAGCTGTGTTTTTAAATGCGTTTTGTAAATCTTGTAGAGCGTCTAATGCTCCTTGGTTCATTTTTTGGAATGCCTGTTCTGTTTCTCCTCCAACTGATTGGAATTGTTTTACGAATTCTTCATATTTTTCTGTGTTTTTCATAAAACTATTTAAAACTTTTCTAGCTTCTACGCTTCCAAAAATAGTAGCTATTAATTTCGCTTGCTCTGCTTCTGATAAGCCAAGCTCATTCATTCTATCCTTAATCATTTTTAAAGTGCCAAATAAACCTTTTTCTTGTAAAGTTTCTTTATTTATAGTTAATCCTAATTTAGCTAATGCTTTTTCTGCTTGTCCTGTAGGAGCAACCAAAGAATCTACAATGGCTCTTAAAGAGGTCATTGTTTGATTTGTGTCTATTCCGTGAGATGTTGCAGCTGCAACAAATGCGGAAAACTCTTTAAATTTTATTCCTGCAGCTGCAATTGAAGATGCTACTCCACCAATATTTCTTGCAAGTTCCGGGAATGTGGTTATACCTTTGGCAATAGTTTTAAAAAGATAATCAGATATTTGTCCTAAAGTCATATTATCATCAGCCCAAACTTTAGCTACAGTAATTAAAGTTTTATTTGCTGTTGCAATATCAGAAACTCCTCCAATTGCAGCTTTTCCTGCTTGTGAGATTACTTTTAAGGCTTCTTCTGGTGAAAATCCTGAAGATATTGCATCGTAAAATGCTTTTGTTACTACACTTACATCTTCTCCAAGCTCTGTGGATATTGCAAGTAGTTTAGAGCTATAGAGTTTTTTAAACTGCTCAAAGCTCATATTTGTTAATGTTGATACTTCTGCGAGCCTTGCTTCAAACTCTGCAGCTGGATTTATTGCTTTTGAAAAAGCTCCTGTTATTCCTACTCCTATAGTTCCTGCCTTTAAAGCTACATCATCAAATTTTTCTGAAATGTCATTTAATTTTTCACTAAAGTCTTTTATTTGTTTTGGGTCAAATGTGTTTTTTATTGTGTTTTTTAATTTTTGAAATGTGAATAAACTTTTTTTTGCTGTTTGGTCTACTTCTTCAATGCTCTTTGTTGTTTTTATTAGCTTTGATGCGTTATCAGTTGCCTTTGCAACTTTCTCAAATTCTTTAAGACTTTCAGATGATTTTGCAATATTTCTAAAAAAGTTATCTGCTACTAAAGATAAAGCCACAAACATTTCTAAATTTGCCATTTTTTCTTACCTGCAGTATATTTTTTGTATGGGAATTTTAAAGTTTTTATTGACTTTAGCTGGGTTTGTGTTTTTTGCTCCGATTATTTTATTTAGTATTGGAGCGATGCTTGTTATTTTATGGTCTGTGATTAGTTTTATTTTGCCTTTGATTGTTCCTATTGTTTTAATTGCTTTATTTATAGCTGTTATCATTGGTATATACCAAGCTCAAAAAGAATTAAAAAGAAAAGAAAAATTTTACAAAGCAGTCAATAAAGATAAAGTTCCTTCACAGTTTTACCTTTACTGATTTTCTTCTATTTCTTCTTTTAGTCTTTTTTCTTCTTCCTTTGCATATTCATCTTGTAAATTTAGCAAAAATGAAAGTTCTTTAAGGCTGGCTTTCTTGATTTCTGTGTAAGAAACACCAGCCTTTATGAATATTACTATCCAGCTTCTTTCTGCTCTAACGATGTCATATTTAAAAAAGTAGAATATAGCCTCATAAAATCAGGTAGTGGTAGCTTTTTTAATTCTTCTGACGGCAACTTTTGACCGTCTATTTCTATTAGTTGTTCCATCAAATTCAATACTATATTTGACATTGATGGATTTTCTTGAGCCTGTGCTATTTCCATTGCTGTTAATAAGTCTTCTCCTGTTCCTTCAAAAATAACGGCTTCTTTCCCATTGGAAAGTTTTATCTCTTCAAGGATTTTCTTTTCCATTTAAGCTCCTCCATTACATTCCAAGATTTTTTCTTATGTCTGATAAATAGTCTTTTCCATCAATCTCACATTTGACATTTAAAACATCTATGTCATAAATAGTTTTTCCATCAATTTCAAGTTTAAAAGCCGAAACTGTGAATTCTATTTCGCTATCTTGTGGTTTCCCTATGTCTATTTTTCCTGCTTTGTTAGAGATTGGTAATACATTCATAACTGCTTTATATCCAACAGATTTATATTTGTTAGATGCTGGGTCGTATTCTTGCAAGGATGCGTAAACCTGTATAAGTTTGCTTTCTGGTGTCATTAATTTTCCAAACTCTTTTGTGGCAGTAGTGAATTTAAGTTTTGCTTTCATTTCTTTGAAGTGTCCAAGAACTGGAATTTCAAGTTCTCCAGATATTCCAAGGGATTTAACTTTTTCTGTCATATATGCTACATCTGGTAGGTCTACATCTGCTACTCCAACAAGAACATTACCTTCTAAATATACTTTTGCATTTTGTAAAAAGTTTTTAATCTGTGCCATTATTTAGCCTCCTACTTGAATAGGTTTTGGAAATAGTTAGGGTCATATTCAATTAGTCCAACTATTTCTTTTGCTGGAGTTGGTGGTGTAAAGTAAAGATGGAATTTTAAAATTCCATTTAATAAATCTGTTAACTGGTTGTCATCTGGTATAAACTGAATTCTACCACCGAGTATGTATTCTTGAGCTGATAGCCCATCAAGTCTTATTTGATAGCTTTGCAGAACTGTATCTATTAGTCTTCTTGTGATATTGTTATCTACTTTTTGATTTAAAGTTAGAATAAACTCATTAGAAAGCCAGTTAAACATATGTCTTATATTATCAAATGCATCTTTTGGGTCTGTTGTAGATGGATAAGCAGATGTTCTTGCTCCCCAGAATACCCAGCCGTTTGCATTATTGTATAGTGGAACTACTCCTTGACCTGCTAAATAGTT
>WFXI01000321.1 GCA_015490675.1 Hydrogenothermaceae bacterium | reverse complement strand
GATAATAATGAAAATATTGATTATAGATGAAAATCTTATGCTCAACTCAAAAATAAAAAAACTAGCAGAAGATAGTGGATATAATCCTAAAATAATAGCTTTCTTTAAGGAAAAACATCTAAATGATTTAGAAGAAATTAATCCTGATTTTATTCTGATAAATCTAGAGAGTAAAGCAAACAATCCTATGGAAACTATAAAAAATTTAGTTGAAAAAGGATATAAAGTTATAGGATATTGTGGTCATACAAGAACAGATTTAGCTAGACAGGCAAAAGCATTAGGAGTTGTTTTTGTCGCAACAAATGGGATGATAACTTCTCAATTACCTCAAATCATAGAAGGTTTAAAAAAGTAATATGAAAAATAAAAAAATATTTTTGTATACTCCTAGTTTACAGAGGGGAGGGGTATATCATTCTAATAAACTTTTAGCTAAAGGATTTAAGAATAAAGGTTATGAAGTAAAAATAATAACGAATAGAAAAACAGATTTAAAAATAGAAGGATTTGAACATATACATTTAAATGCTGGAGATTTTGCAAGACCTTTTAAGCTAAAAAACATTATCTTAAAAGAAGAGCCTTTAGCTATATTTGCAAGTATGCAAACACAAAATGTGTCTTTAGCTTTATCAAGATTACTTTTGAAAAACAAGAATATAAAAACTAAATTTTTTGGATTTATTAGAACAACAGATGCTTTTGTAAAATATGGAAATAAACCTTTTAAGGCCCCATTTAGATTTTTCATAAAAAAAATGTATCAACAGTTGGATAAAATTATTGCAGTTTCTACACTTGCTAAAAAAGATATTCAAAGAACTTTTTTTTTATCAAATGATGATATTGCTGTTGTAAACAATCCTGTTGATATTCAAAGTATAGATATATTAAAAAATTATAAAATTTCAAGAGAAGAAGATGAATTCCTTCGAAACTCTATAATTTTTGTAGGTAGGTTCACTAAATCTAAAGGTATATTTTTTATTCTTGAAATATTTAAAAATTTAAAAAATCATAAAAAGGATTTAAATCTTGTTTTGTTAGGGGATGGAGAAGAAAAAGAAAATATTTGTTCTTTTATAGAAAAAGAAAATATAGATGATGTTTATATACTACCTTTTTCAGAGAACCCGTTTAAGTATATTGTTCGATCCAAACTATTACTCCTTGCATCTTATGATGAAGGTTTCCCTAGGGTTGTAGTTGAATCTTTTGCCTGTGGAACTCCTGTTGTAGCTTTTGTTAATGAATTTAGTGGTCATGTGGATATCATAGATGATGGCAAAAATGGATTTTTAGTTCCATTTGGGGATATAGACCAGTTTGTAGAAAAAGTTAAACTTCTCCTTGAGAATGAAGACTTGAGAAAAGAGTTTAGCAAAAATGCTATAGAAAAGGCTAAACAGTTTGAGTTAGATAAAATAATCTCAAAATTAGAGGAATTAATTTACACTTAACTATTGACATTTTAGAAAAATATTATAAATTTATCTAACAATAACTCACTAAAATTATTAGGGGGATAAAAAATGTTTAGCGAAAACCTTTTAGACCAGAAATCAAAAGAAATTTTAGAAACAGCTAAATCAAATGCCAATGCAAGAAAAGATAGACTTGTTGACACAGACCATTTACTTCTTGCAATTATTACGAAAAAAGACTCTCCTCTAGTGAAAGTTTTGGAAAAAAGAGGAATTGATACTAAAGATTTAGTCCACAAAATACAGGAGTATTTAAATGATTTATATTCTCAAATTGACAAATCAACAAGAGAATATGTTGATTATTTAAAAAATTTGCAAAATCAATTATCACAAGTTAAATCAAATATTAACCAAATAACTGCAGAGCTTCAAAAAGTAGCTCAAGCAAAAAAACAACTTGAAAATGAACTTAGATATGAAGAAAGTAGTTTTTGGGGTGGATTTGGAAGCTCAGCTAGACTTGAATATGAAAGGTTGTCTAGATATGAAAAAGAATTAAAAGGGCAGTTAGCTCAAATTAAAAATTCATTAATTCAAGTAATGGATGAAGCTACTGCCAATGCATTTTTAAATGGAGAGGCAAGTTTATCTTCTGTTTTATACAAGATTATAGAAAACTCAGATTTTGTTAAACAGATTGATGAACTTGGGCTTTCTCCTGATAGAATTATAGTTAAAGTAGCTGAAGAAGTTTTAGGAACAAAAAGTGGAAAAGTTTATGCAAATAAGTTAATAAAAGTCCTGGAGCAAGCAGAAAAACTTGCTTTAGAAAAAGGAGAAGCACAGGTTTCTCCTATATATATAGCAACTGCATTAGTAGATGCAAAAGATACAATTGCAGGAAAAATTTTAGAACAAATACTAAAAGGAGGAAAGGAAACAATGAATGGAGAAAACATTCAACAAGAAATGGCGGAAGAAGAAAAATCAGCACTTGAGAAGTTTGGTGTTGACTTAACAGAACTTGCTAAACAAGGAAAATTAGACCCAGTTATTGGTAGAGAAAAAGAAATTCAGCAAGTTATAGAAATACTTTTAAGAAGAAGTAAAAATAACCCTGTTTTAGTTGGTGAAGCTGGAGTTGGTAAAACTGCTATTGTAGAAGGACTTGCTCAAAAAATAGTTAATAAAGAAGTTCCAGAGGATTTATTCGATAAAAGGGTTATTGCCCTAGATATGGGAGCATTACTCGCTGGAACAAAATATAGAGGTGAATTTGAAGAAAGATTAAAAGGAATAATAGATGAAGTTAAAAAATCAGAAGGGGAAATAATTCTATTTATTGATGAGCTCCATACTATTGTTGGAGCTGGTGCTACAGAAGGTTCAACAGATGCAGGAAACCTACTAAAACCAGCACTTGCTAGAGGTGAACTTAGAGTTATTGGTGCAACTACACTAGAAGAATACAGAAAATATATAGAAAAAGACCCTGCATTAGAAAGAAGATTCCAACCTGTATTAGTTGAAGAACCAGATGTGGAAACTACTATTGAAATACTTAGAGCTTTAAGACCAAAACTTGAAAAACACCATGGTGTAAAAATTGACGATTCTGCGATAGAAGCTTCTGCAAAACTAACACATAGATACATACAGGATAGAAGATTACCAGATAAAGCTATAGACGCTTTAGACCAAGCTTGTGCTAGAAAGAAATTGAAATTAGTATACGCTCTTCCTGAAGTTATAGAGCTTGAAAGAAAAATAAAACTACTTGAAGAACAAATAGTTCAGGCTTCTTTGGATGGTGATTACGAGAAAGAAGCTCAGCTAAAAATAGAAAAGGCAAACTTAGAAAAACAACTAAAAGAGTTAATGCTCAACTCAGATAATGAACATATGAGATTAGAACAGCTAAAGAAACAACTTGAAGAACTAGAAAAGAAAATAGAAGAAGCATCTCAAAAAGGAGATTACGAAAAAGAGGCAGAACTAAAAATAGAAAAAGCAAAACTTGAAAAAGAAATTAAAGAACTTGAGCTAAAAATTGCTGAAAAAACTGTTGTTACAGAAGATGATGTTGCTGAAGTAGTATCTGATTGGACAGGTATTCCATTGTCTAAACTAAAAGAAGAAGAAATGGAAAGACTTTTACATCTTGAAGAAGAACTACATAAAAGAGTTGTTGACCAGGAGCATGTAATCAAAGCAGTAGCGGAAGCTATAAGAAGAGCAAGAGCTGGATTATCAGACCCAAGAAAACCTCTTGCATCATTTATGTTCCTTGGACCAACAGGAGTTGGTAAAACTGAAACAGCAAAAGCTCTAGCAGAACTATTGTTTGGAGATGAAGATGCATTAATCAGACTTGATATGTCAGAATTTAAAGAAGAGCACTCTGTTGCTAAATTAATTGGTGCACCTCCAGGATATGTAGGATATGAAGAAGGTGGAAAATTAACAGAAGCAGTTAGAAGAAAACCTTACTCTGTAGTATTACTTGATGAAATAGAAAAAGCTCACCCAAGAGTATTTGACGTATTCTTACAAGTTTTAGATGATGGAAGACTTACAGATGCACAAGGAAGAACTGTAAGCTTTAGAAATACTATAATTATTCTAACTTCTAACATAGGTAGCCAGTATTTAACACTTATCCCATTTGATGCAGATGAAGAAACAATAGAAAAAGAATTTAGCATAGCTAAAGAAAAAGTATTAGAAGAAGTTAAAAACTACTTTAGACCTGAATTCTTAAACAGATTAGACGAAATATTAGTGTTTAAACCTCTATTTAAGAAAGAATTACTACAGATTGTTGAACTTATGCTTAAAAACCTAAATGCTAGACTCCACGAAAGAGGTATTATGATAGAAGCTACAGAAAAAGCTAAGGAGTTAATCGCTAAGCTTGGATACGACCCAGTTTATGGAGCTAGACCATTAAGAAGAGCTATACAAAAATATGTAGAAACTCCTCTTGCTGACTTAATACTTAAAGGAGAAGTTAAACCTGGAGATGTTGTAGTAATTGATGAAGAAAATGGAGAGTTAAAGTTTATACCTAAGAAAAAGGAAGAAAATACACAGTCAGAAGAAAGCAATTAATAAATAACTTCCGTCTATTAGGGGCTTTTTGCCCCTTTTTTCTCTTTTTTAAGCAATTAAATCCCCTTTTGTATATAATTATCTTCAATTATTTTCTTAGAAAGGGGAAATTTTTATGCAAACACCAAAAAACGATTTACTCCTTAGGGCAATAAAAAATCAACCAGTAGAAAGAACTCCTATCTGGCTTATGCGTCAGGCAGGCAGATATATGCCAGAGTATAGACAGTTGAGAAAAAAAGCAGGAAGTTTTAAAAAATTTTATAAAAATGTAGAATTGTCAGTAGAAGCTTCAATTTTACCTAAAAAACTTTTAAATGTAGATGCAACTATAATCTTTTCTGATATCTTAACTCCTTTAGAACCAATGGGTTTTAACTTTGAATTTAAAGAAGGAGAAGGACCAGTTTTCGAATCTCCAATAATAACTCCAGAAGATATAAAAAGACTAAAACCTTTAAATGTAGAAGAAGTTAATTATGTTGGAGAGATAATCAAAGGAGTTAATGAAAAATTAAATAGAGAAATTCCAACAATAGGTTTTTGTGGAGCTCCATTTACGCTAGCTGCTTATATGATAGAAGGAAGAACTTCTAGAGATTTTAAAAAAGCTAAGGCATTTATGTATAACTATCCTCAAGATTTTAAAATATTACTTGATAAATTAGCAGATGCACTAATTGATTATTTGTATTTTCAATTCGAAAGTGGGGCTGATGTAGTTCAAATATTTGATAGTTGGGGAGGATATTTGTCTCCTGATGATTATAAAGAGTTTGCTTTACCTCCAATAAAAAAGATTATTAGCAAATTAAAAGAAAAAACTAATAAGCCAATCATTCATTTTACTAAAGGAGTTGCGGGATTTTTAGACTATATGATTACTTCTGGAGCTGATGCGTATAGTGTTGATTGGATGATAGATATAAAGGTTGTTAAGGAAAAAGTTTATCCAAAATCTGCAGTTCAAGGTAACTTAGACCCGATAGTTTTATATGCAAATAAGGAAGTTATAAAGAAAAAAGCTGTTGAAATTTTAGAAAAATGGGGAAGTGATAGTGGGCATATATTCAATTTAGGTCATGGATTAATGCCCGATATGGAATTTGAAAAGGTAAGATTTTTAGTTGAAACCGTTCAAAAGGAAAGTATTAGATAGATAAAAGCCCCAAAAAGGGGCTAAATTCTTTATATTAAGCAGCTTGCTCTTTAGTTGGAGGAGGAGGTAAGAAAGGTTCTATACCTTGGCTTTGAGCCCATTCTCTAGCTAAGTCATAAGCTGCTGAAGCAGTTGCAAGGTTTTTCTCAATTAATTCAAGTTTTCTTTTGAATTTTTTCTCAATTGCAGAGTCAAGAGTAGCTGTTCCACCAGATGCTACATATTTCTTTAGGAATCTAGCTTTAATACCCTCTTCAATAGAAGGCTTGCTAACTATTCCAATAGCTCCAAATAAAGCACCAAGCATAGCCATGTTAGTAGCAAGCTCTGTTCCTGCTATTTCAAGAGCAAATTTTGTAAAGTCTCTGCTTAAAACATAAACATTCTTTTCTTCAAGAAGTTTTTTGTCTTCATCAGATAATAAGTCTTCTTCACTGTTAATTAAAATAAGACCATTTTCTTTAATTCCAGAATAGAAAGGCATTGTGTAAGATTTACCCATTGTAATAACCTGAGGGTGGAAAACCATAATTACATCTGGATAAACAACCTCTCCTCTATCATAGATAGGAATAACTCCAAGTCTAGCATAACTTTCAGAAGGAGCCATTCTTTTTTCTGCACCAAAGAACGGGTTAGATACTGCATAATATCCTTCGTTATCTGCAGCTGTAGCAATGATATGAGCAGCAGTAACAGCACCCTGCCCACCAAGAGCAGGCATTCTTATAGATATGGTTTTTCTACTCATTATAATAAGCCCTCCTCTTTATATTTAGCTAAAACTTCTTCAGCTTCAGGAGTTTTATATTCAAAGAATTTAAATCTTTCTTTATCTCTAGCTCTCATTTCTTCAAGACCATCATCAGAGTTTAATCCAATTTCAAGGATACAAGGAGTATAAAGGTGAACATAAGTTGGTCCAACTTCTCTAGCTACATAAATAGCTTCTTTAATAACTTTTTCAACTCTCTTTGGAGAAGACACAGTTAATCTAGCTACATAGTGACATCCAGAATCTATTGCAAGTTGCCACATAGGAACTTTTTCAAATTGTTTTCCTTTTGGAGCCATTTTAAATACATGTCCTTTTGGAGTTAATCCTGACTCCTGTCCACCTGTGTTTGCATATACTTCGTTATCAAAACAGATTGTAGTTATTTTTTCCTGTCTAAAGAAAGACTGTAATGTATAGTCTAAACCAATATCAACTGTAGCACCATCACCAGCTAAAACCACAACATCTTTTACCTTGTCAGGAAATCTATACTCTAAAACTCTTTTAATACCAGATGCTACAGAGTTTTGGTTTCCAAAGAGTGAGTGCACTGTGTGTAAAGAAATATGAGGGAAAACTAATGAAGTACATCCAGTAGAGTTAACAATAATTGTATCTTCTGGGTTTGGTAAAGATGCAAGAATGTATCTAATAGCTGCCGCTTCTGGACAACCAGCACATAAAGAGTGTTCTTCTAATAATTCCTTGTGAGTAGGGATTTGCATTACACTTCTTTTTGGGTCACCCCAAGTAGCTTTTTCCTCAAGGTCAATAACTTCTTGAGGAACTACATCTCTTAAAGCTTCATTTACTTTATATATCTTAAATGACATCTTTTTACCTCCTTATGAAATTTTTATTTTAAATGCTCTAATACTTCTTTAACTACAACTTCTGTTGGCATTGTCATACCACCAGCAACTCTTGGAGTTCCAATAATTTCTGCAGTTGATTTTTTGTAAAGAACTTTTCTTAACTCTCTTTCTAGCCATCCAACTACATTAAACTCTGGAACAAAGATATATTTTGCATTTTTAGTTGCTTCTATAACTTCTTCTACAGGGAATGGTCTAATAGTTTTGAGTTTTACAACTTTTGCAGCAATTCCTTTATCTAATAATACCCTTGTTGCTTCTTTAGCCTGTGATGCAGCAGTTCCACAAGCTACAAACACTACATCACCATCTTTATCTCCAAACTCTTCAATAAGTCCTCTTAAGTAGTGTTTTGCGTATGGTCTAGATCTTTCTATTGCAGCTCTAACTTCCCATTGCCAGCTAGCATGTGTTGCATAAGAAATATAGTTAGATTTCATAACAAATGGGTCTCTTAAAAATCTTCCTGGAGGAACTTCTGCGTCAATTACTGGCATTGGAGATTTATATGGATTATATGGCTCTAATGCTATATCATCAGGAGGTAAATAGATAGCTTCTCTTGTGTGAGATACAAAGAATCCGTCAACTGCAGTAATTACAGGAACATGAACATCTGGCTGTTCTGCAACTGCAAATCCTGCAATAATCATATCGAATAATTCTTGAACATTTTCTGCATACCAAATCATACATCCTGTATCAAGTAAAAAGTCTACTTCTAAGTTATCAGGCTGAATAGATAATGGTGCATTTACACCTCTTGCCATTAAAACAAGTTGAACAGGAATTCTTGTTCCAGACCACATTGGAAAGTTTTCGAAAGCTCTTAATGTTCCTGGTCCAGAAGTTGTTGTAATAACTCTAGCACCAGCCATTGCTGCTCCAGCAACTTCTGACATAACACCAAACTCGTTCTCACCTCTAAAGTAAACACCTACATAACCTTCTGCCCATAGTTCCCCAATTAAGTGAGCAGCTTCTGACTGAGGAGTAATTGGATATGAAACAGATGCATCTACAGAAGCTCTTTTAACAGCTTCTTTAACTGCTTCTGAACCTGTCATAAAGTGTTTTTCTCTAGGAGCCTCAAATAAAATATAGTCTGCAGATACTATTTTTTGACCTTTTTTATTTACCCTTTCTTTATTTTCAACTGATTGCATTTTTATTACCTCCTTAAAATTAATTTATATTAAAGACCTAATTCTTTTTTTACTTCTTTTGCTACTTCAATGAATTTTTTAATCTCATCAACATGCTGGTCTCTTAATGTAATCATTGCATCTTCGTGACCTGCTTGACTACACATAGCAATTGTGAAACAGTCAGTTTCACTTCTAATTATTTTTAATGCAACATTTGCATAATGACAGTGAACACCTATAAAGATACAAGCTTTAATTTTGTTGTGCCAGATAGTTAAGTTAGGGTGGTTAGGGTTGATTTCTACTTCTGGGTCAATTTTAGGATATTTTGGTCTATAGTCATACATTGGGATTATTTTTGCATTTAAAACTTCTGCCATTTCTTTAACGAGCTTAGCCTTTTCTGTTGCTTCCTCGTTCCAAGCATATAAAACCTGAGGTCCTGGGAATATTGTTGCGTTATCTCTAGTAAGCATTGCCTTTGCTGCTTCTCTCATTGCAGTTTCTTCATCTACAATTTCATTGAATAAAAGAGCTTTACCTTTTGGAGGTGTTAAAACTCCTTCATAGACAGCCACTGGATATGGCGAATACTGAGCTGGACCTAATGTAGCCATATTATCCTCCTATATAAATTTAATTTTAAACTTTATTAAAGTAATTTAATCCTTAACCTAATATTAAGATAAAAACTTTTTTAATTCAAGTTAGTTTTTCCTAATTTTTCAAAAATAGGGGATTTCCTTATTTACCCTTACAGTAATTATATTTGAAGGACTTGAGTATGATATTAATCATCAAAATCAAACATCGTTTTAATAAAAATATAACGGCGTTTGATTTTTAAGTAACTATTGTAGTATAATTATAAAAGTCATCAATTTTAATATTAATAAACTTTAAATCAAGGAGGCTATCTTGAAGGAACTAATCCTGGTTATTCCATTTATACCGCTAATAATAGCAGGTTTAATAGGTGTAATAAATAATAAAGAAGCTATTCCTAGAATTAGTATGTTCTTCTCTGCTTTTATAGCTGTTTTAGGTCTTGCAGGTGCTTACTTTGTTGTATTTGAAGATGAAAATATATATGGATTTAACAACCTCCTAGTATTTAATGAGTTATCAGCAATACTAGTTCCTTATGTAGCTGTTCTTGGAATGGTAATTAGAAAATATTCTGCTAAATATATGTGGGATGAAAAAGGATATAAAAGATTTTTTATACTTTTAAATTTTATATTTACAGGTATTTATTTACTTATTATGAGTAATCACCTTGTTGTTTTAGCTATTGCATGGCAAATAATGAGTTTAGCTTTATATTTCTTGGTTTCATTTAACATTGAGTCAAAAAGTGCTGTTAAGTTTGGAAACTGGACAATTTTACTGCATAAAGTTGCTGACCTTTTATTTATTATAGGAGTTGTTTTAACTTATAAAACTTTTGGAACTTTTTATCTATCTGAGCTTTATCAAATATGGCTAAATCAGTATCAATCTTTAGAAAATACACCTTTAATAATATATGTAATTGGATTTTTATTCTTATTTGCAGCTATGATAAAGTCTTCCATAATTCCATTTCATATATGGCTGCCTTACACATCAGAAGGACCTACACCAGTTTCTGCTTTAATGCATGCTGGAGTTGTTAATGTTGGAGGTATTGTTTTAAATAAACTTGCTTATTTGCTTTTATTAACACCTCTTGTTTTAAATGTAGCTTTTGCTTTTGGTTTATTCACCGCAATATTTGCTTCTATGATAATGCTTACAACTCCAGACATTAAAAGGTCTTTAGGTTATTCTACCGTTGGACAGATGGGTTATATGATTATGGAGATAGGTCTTGGAGCATTTAGTTTAGCTATTTACCACCTGATTGTTCACGGTATATTTAAAGCTTCACTGTTCTTAGAATCTGGTAGTTTAATACATTATGCAAGACACGACCCTAACATTCCAAAAAGACTTTCTTATGAAGTTTTCTGGGAAGAGAAAGTTCAACAGGCTAAGTCTAAAAACCTTTTCTGGCTAATTGCTTTATTTACAGTAATACCTGTTCTAATATTTGCAGGAATTAAGTTCTTAATTTCTCAAGATTTCTTTGAGTTTAATGCTGCTGTTGTAATTTTAGCGTTTGCTTGGTTAACAGGGACACAGTTATTCCTTTCATTTTTTAAGGTTTCTCTTTCTGACTCACCTAAAGTTATTGTTGGACTTTTAGTTTCATTCACTTTAATTGTTTTAACTTATGAGTTTATTGGCCACGCTATGGAAAAATTTATATATGGAGAATATGCACATCTATTCTACGAAGTAGCATCCTTAAATACTTCTGTATTTATAGCTCTTGGACTACTTATACTTATCCTTATAATAGGTTGGGCTTATATCTATAAACAGCATTTTGTAGATATTGAAATAGAAGGAGAGAAACAAAATAAATTCAAATGGGCATTTTATAAACTTCTTTCTAAAGAAGCATATTTCCCTGACTTATTTTTAAGAATTTTCAAAATATTTTAAGTAGAGGTGGGCGATGGAAATATTACTTCTAATATTACTTGCTGGAGTTCCTTACTATTTACTAATAGAAAAGACATTTGGTAAATATACATTTTTTGTATCTGCTTCTTTACTTGTTTTAGGTTTAATGCTTATGCTTTTAACAGGAACTGATTGTAGCCAAAATAATATTTGTATAATTATTGCAATACTAACTTCAATATTTACAACTTATAAGGCTTTAAAAACTACAAATCTTTATAAGCTAACTAATTACTTTATATTTATAAATTCACCAGTTTACTTTTTATTCTCTTTAAACTACTTTATATATTTTTCATTTGCTCTTTTAATAACATTAATCGGAATGTATCTAATAGGTTCCTATTATGAAAAAAATTATGGAAGTGCAAACTTTTATTCAGTTGGTGGACTTGCCTTAGAAGCACCATTTGCAGGTCTATTTTTAAGAATTTATTTGATAAATCTTGCTCTTTATCCGCCGTTTCCAAATGCAGTGTTTTTATTTAACAGTATGTTAAAGGATAAACTAGATTTAATCTGGTATACAGTGATTATTGTATTTTTCTTTGGAAACTTCTTTGTTGCAATGAAAATACTAACTAATACAGTTTTTGGAAAGGCAAACAAAAATATTTTCTATATAGATTTAGAGTCTAAAGAGAGATTGTTCCACACTGTTTTAAATATTGTTCTACTCGTTATTGGTATATACGGACTTAAGGAGGTATTACAATGACAATGGTAAAAGAAAAACTAGATTACATAAAAGAAGTTGTTCCAAAATATTGGCCAATAGGAAACTTTATACACCATAACCCTCTAACTGGATTTGAAAAGAAAAACTTTAGAGATGCTTTAAAACTTGCAAAAGATATTTTTGAAGCAAATGTATATATGCCTGTGAAATACTATGTTTCCTTATATGAAGAGGGAAAAATCAAACAACACATTTTAGAAGAAAACTTATCTAAAGTTTTAAAAGAGCATGGACTTTCTAAACATTTTCACGAAGCAAGAACATTTTTAATAGAAATTAGCCCCAGATGGGAAAGTTTCAGGTCATATAAATTAGCAAAAGAAACCTGTCCAGATGAAAGTTTAATAGAGTATCTAAGAGCAAAATCTCAATTTAAAGATACAAAATGTTTAATAGACCATAATGCAAAATATTGGACTTTATACGAATATTTAGATGCAATTTTTGATACAGATAAAAAAGAGTTAATAGAGAAAGATATTATTGAATACATCTCTAGATTTTTAGACCAAGAACAAACAACACTTTCTATGTATCAAAGACACCTTGGTATGTTTAACACATTTAAATTATACGAAGGTATTGATTTTGATAAAGCTTCTGAAGAATTTATTGAAGACATATTAAAAAAATTAAAAGTTAAAGAAGAAAATATATCGAACTACTTTTTAGCACATCTATTAAAACAGGCAGGTTGGGCAGGATTTATTAAATATAGAGAAGGAGATAGCTATTACTACTGGCAACAGGAATACCCTGCTTCACTAATAGATTATCTAGCTATCCGTTTATATTACGAATGGAAATATCTAAAAAATGAAAAAATAAATAACTTTGAAGAATTAGAAAAATACATTTCTCAAAATAAAGAATATGTAGCATTAAAAATTCTAAAATACAAAAACAAACTACCACCAAAATACATAGATATGCTTGAAAATGGAGAAAACCCTAAAGAAATACTAGAAAAATATATATCTGAAGAGCTTGAGCTTGATGCACTCCAGATTCAGTTATCTAAAAAAGAACTGCCTACATTTGAAGGAGATTTAATTGAATATGCAAAGTTTGTTGAAGTTTTAAAGGAAGAAGAAGGATTTATATGGCTTAAATCTTTAGAAGATAGTTATATAGAAACATATGTAAATGAGTTTTTCTCAAGCTCTAAAGCACCAAAAGATAGGTTACTTGCATCTTTAGTTATGTGTATAGATGTTCGTTCAGAAGCAATCAGAAGATATATGGAAAGAATAGGACCTTACGATACTTATGGAATTGCTGGATTTTTAAGAATGCCTATAACATTTATTGAGTTTGATAAAAATCACGAGCAATTTTTATGTCCTGCTATAATGAAACCTAATAATGTAGTTTTTGAACTTCCAAAAGACAATTTAGAAGAATATAAATCTAAAAAAGGGTTTACAAAAACCTTAAAAAAAGTTTTGAATGACCTGAAAAATAATCCATATACACCATTTATTACTGTTGAAGCTATTGGGTGGTTATTTGGAATAAATCTTTTTGGTAAAACATTCTTCCCTAAACAGGTTGATAAATTCTTTGCTAAATTTAGACCTAAGAAACCAAAAACAGTTTATATGATTGACAAACTTTCTGATGAAGAAATTGAACTGTTTGCCAAAAAAGTTCACTTCAAAATAATTGAAGAAGTAGCCTCAAGTTTCCTAAAAAGAGGTTTAACAGAAGTAGAGATTGAAAATATATGGAAACATTTAATATTTGGAGAAAGTTTATCCTTTGAAGTTCCAAAAGATTTACTAGAAAAGTTAAAAAATGTTTATAACATTACAAAAGAAGATTATGAGTTTCAAAAGAGAAAACTTTCTCAGGTTGGATTTTCTCTTGATGAACAGGTTATGTATTTAGAAAACTTTTTAAAAACAATAGGTCTTGTTAAAAACTTCCCTAAATTTGTTTTAATTGTTGGACACGGTAGTAAATCTGACAATAACCCATTTGAATCTGCTTTGGACTGTGGAGCTTGTGGAGGTAATGTTAGCTTCCCAAATGCAAGGACAATGTGTTTAATTGCTAACAGAAAAGAAGTTAGAGAAAAATTAAAAGAAAGAGGAATAGAAATTCCAGATGACGTTAAGTTTATTCCAGGGCTTCACAATACAACTACAGATGAAATTACTTTTGAAGATACAGAAATTCTGACAGAGGAAGAAGAAAAATTATTTGCTAAAGTTTTAGATGACATTAAATTTGCAACTTCTAGGTCTAGAGAAGAAAGAATAAAAACCCTTCCTTATACAGAAACAGAAGAGGATATATTTATAAAATCAATGGACTGGTCAGAACCAAGACCAGAATGGGGATTATCTAAAAATGTTGCTGCATATGTTGGAAAAAGAGAAAGTCTAAAACACTTATCCCTTCACAATAGATTCTTTATGGTTTCATATGACTGGAAAGTGGACGATGAAAAAGCATCAATACTTACATCGTTATTCTCAGGGCCTTTAATTGTTGGAGAATGGATTAATATGGAACACTATTTCTCTACTGTAGACAATGAAGTATTTGGAGCAGGTTCAAAGGTTTATCACAACATAGTTTCTAAAGTTGGTGTCTTTTATGGAAACTACAGTGATTTAAAAATAGGGCTACCTACACAGACAGTTTTACTTGAAGATAAACCTTATCACGAGCCAGTTAGATTAATTGTATTTTTAGAAGCACCTTTAGAGTTAGCTTTAAAAGCTGCACAACAATCTTCTCTTGCTAATCCAGTTATTATGAATGAATGGATAAGATTAGTCCTAATAGATGAAAAAGAAGGAAAAGTGTATAAACTGGAAGATGGAGAATTTAAATTGATTAAAGAGTTAGAATGTTGTATAGTATAAGGAAATTTAAGATGAAGGAGTATTAAATATGTTAATCAAAAAAGAAGATATCCCTAAAGTATCAAATATGGATATGAATATAATACATGAAGTTGAGGTTGAACTAGTTAATAAACTTTATGATGCATTAAAAGAAAACAATATAGAAGAAGCAGAAAAACTTTTTGAAGAATTTTTAAGGGAAGTAGAAGACCATTTTTCTGAAGAAGAAGAAATGATGATAGAAAGTGGATACTGGGCTAGAGCTATGCATAAAGCAGAACACGATACAATGAGAGAAAAATTAAATAACCTTTATGAAAACTGGAAAAATAATAAAAACCCTCAAGAAGTTATAAATTTCTTAGAAACAGAATATGCACCTTGGTTAAATTTACATATCTCTAGGTGGGATTCTGAAACTGCTATGCATATAGGAGATTCAATTTAATTGAATAATTTGTTTATTACTTAGATTAGAACCAATAAATACTAAAAATGACCTACCTTTGTAGCTTGGAAGTTCCTGAAAAGTCAAATCACCAAATGCATAATTAACAACTACAGGGGTAGGCAAATCTTTTGCTTTTATTATTCCTTTAATTCTGTAAACATTTTCAGGAACATTAGCTAAATACTTGTCTATTTCTTTAAATTCTACATTTTCAGGTAAATAAACAATTCTCTGGGAAAAGTCATTTTTCTTTAAAGGATGAGCTGAAGGTATACCTTCTTCACCTATTTTTACAATATCTTCTATTTTATAAACACCATCAAATACTTCTTTGGGAAGTTTTCCATACTGTGCTTTATAGAGAGCATATGTTTTAAATATAATTTCACCTGTTAAGACATTTTTTAAGTTGTATTTCTCTTTATATTCTCTTACTTCTTTTTCTACTTTTTGTAATTCTTCTTCAGACACTAAATCTATTTTGTTTAAAACTAAAATGTTAGAACCACCTATTTGATATTTTGCAGTTGCATGGTCTTTGTAAGTATCAAAATTCTTAGCATCAATTACACATATAATACCTTCTACAGATATCCCTAAATTTTGTAAGGAGAGAAATATAGGAAAAGGTTCAGAAGTTCCTGAGGTTTCCACAAAGATAACCTCAGGATTATAATTTTTGATTATTTCTATAACACCTTTTTCAAATTCTTGAGAAAGTTTACAACAGATGCAACCTTCTGAAATTTCTAAAACTTCACTATAAACATTCTTTAGAATTTTTCCATCAATTCCTACTTCACCAAACTCATTGACAATAACAGCTATTTTCCTATCAGAAAAATACTCTTTAATAGAGTTAAGCATTAAAGTAGTTTTACCTACACCTAGAAAGCCTGTAATAACAAATGATGAAATCATCTTTAAATTAGTAATTAATTACTCTCCACCGTATTCAACAGAGTCAATTTCTTCCATAAATTGTTCAATGTAGAAAGTAATTAAGTTTGCTAAATCTTCTGGAGTTTTTTCTAAATAAGTTCTTCTTAATTTAATTTTTCTTTCATGAACATCGTGTTCTTCAGTGACATACTTAACAATAATGTATGGGTCTCCAGAAACATCACATTTGTCTGAAGTTGTAGCAACTTCAGGAATGCAGTATTCAATTTCAATGTCAGGGTCAATGTTTGCGTTGTTAACAAGTTCTACAACTTTTTCAAGTTTTTCTTTTAATTCTTTTTCCATTTTAATACCTCCATTTCCTTATATTAATCTAAAAGGGCTAGGAAGCTAGCCCTTCAGATTATATTATCTATTTTAATTATTCCTCAGCTGTAACCATTACCATTTGGATACAATCTCTCTTTAATAAGTCAGAACATACATAAACACATAAAGCACAACCTTTACATCTAGGCTCGTTTACCCATGCTGTATTTCTTTCTTCATCAAACATTAAAGTGTTAGCTTCTGGACAGAAGAGAGTGCACTGCTTACAGTTGTAAGTAGAACACTTTTCTTCATCAACTTTTGCTACATAGTACATATTATAACCTCCGTTTTTTTGGATTTATTACGCTGGTTGTTTTTCTTCAGTCCAACCTTCTTTTTCAACGATTTCAAATGCTTTCTTGATAACCTGCATATTCTTTTCTAGAAGTTCTACTTTTCTTTTGAACTTCTTCTCGATAGCAGAGTCAAGAGAAGCTGTTCCACCAGATGCTACGAAAGTGTTTCCTAAGAATCTTTCTTTAACAGCCTGTTCTATGTGTTCAAAACCAACTAATTTAGTAATTCCAAAGAAAAATCCAAGCATTGCCATGTTAGTAGCAAGCTCTGTTCCTGCTATTTCAAGAGCAAGACCAGTAGCATTATACATAATAACCTGAGTATTTAAATCTTCTAAAACCTTTTTATCTTCATCAGAAAGAATATCTACTTCAGTATTTATTATAACAATACCATTTTCTTTGAGTCCAGAATAGAAAGGCATTGTATAAGATTTACCGTGAGTAATAACCTGTGGGTGATAAATCATAATAACATTTGGATAAACAACTTCACCAACTTCGTAAATAGGTTGGTCTGATGCTCTTACATAAGCTTCAACTGGAGCCATTCTTTTTTCAGAACCAAAGAATGGAACCAATGTAGCATACTTTCCAGCTGCAGACATAGCGTTACCAAGGATGTGGGCAGAAGTAACAACACCCTGCCCACCAACACCAGCAATTCTAATATTATATCTTTTCATTTTTTAGACCTCCGTCTATATCTTTATAGATTACTTCTTAGCTTTTTCTTTCTTTTCAATTTCTTCTAAGTATTGTCTTACTTCATCAGTCATGTATTCTTCAAATCCAAAGTCTTTTTTCTCTCTTTCTCTAGCATCTTTTAATACTTCTTCTGTTGGAATTGAGTATTCAATGTTACATGAAGTATATGCGTGGATAAATGTTGGTCCAAATTCTCTAGCAGCTAAAACTGCTCTTCTAATAACTTTAGCCATTCTTTTTACATTAGTTGGAGCAAGTTTCGCTACATATACACAACCTGCTTGTTTTGCAAGCTCTGTAGCAGGTATTTTGTCGAATTTTTTACCTTTAGGAGCCATTTTTAATTGAACACCTTTAGGTGACATTCCTGATTCCTGTCCACCTGTGTTTCCGTAAACTTCGTTATCAACCATGATAGTTGTAAATTTCTCTTTTCTGAACCAAGAGTGCATTGTCATACTAAATCCAATGTCCATTAATCCACCGTCACCAGCAATAGCAACAACATCTTTGTGCTTATCTGGGAATCTTAATTTAAGAGCTCTAGTTAATCCAGAAGCAACAGCATTTGTATCTCCATAGTTTCCGTAGATGAATGGAACTGCTGCCTGAGATAATGCTAATCTAGCACATCCAGCTGTTCCAATTACGATAGTATCTTCTGGATTTGGTAAAGATGCATAGAAAACTCTAACAAAGTAAGCCATGAAGCATCCTGCACACATTGGGTGCTCTTCTACAATCTCTTTGAACTGACCGAGTTTTGTAGCATCAAGCTGGTCAGTTCTTCCAAAAGGACCAAAATCTATTAAATCAACATAGTCCTTTGGTAAATACTCTTTAAACCCTGGTGCTGGTTGAAGATATCTTAAACCCATAATAATTACCTCCTAAATTTATTTTAAAAGTTTAAATTACTACCTTCTTATCTTGTTTAATTCCTAAAGCTTTGTAAATTTCTTCCATAATTAATTCAACTGGTAAAGTCATACCACCGTAAACTCTTGGACCATCAGTAACAATTCCACTATTTGGAATTGCCGCTTTAACTTCTTTAGCTAACCATCCTTCTATGTTATGCTCAGGAATAATTGCAGCTTTTGCATTTTTAAGAGCTTCTCTTACTTCGTTCACTGGGAATGGTCTAATTGATTTAATCTTAACTAATCCTACATTTAATCCTTCTTGCTGAGCGTATCTTACAGCTTCTCTACCTTGAGCTGCTGCACAACCAGAAGCAACAACAAATACATCAGCATCTGGGTTAACAACTTCTATTGGTCCACCAAGATATTTATAGATATATTTCATTGCTCTCATGTTTGATGCCCAAACTTCCTGCTGCCATACAGCGTGAATGAGATAGCTCATGAAGTTAGATTTTTGAACAGGAGCATCCCTTTGAATTCTCGCTGGAGGAACTTCACAGTCTGTAACAGGAACAGGTGCTTTGTATGGATCTCTAGGTGGTAATTTCATATCTTCTGGAGTCATTTCAACATAACCTTTAGCGTGTGTAACGAAGAATCCTTCAGTCGCAACAGCTACAGGTATGTAAACATCTACCATTTCAGAAATTGCAAATGCAGCTAAAGTCATATCAAAAACATCTTGCTGATTTTCTGCGTGGAGTAAGATAATTCCACTGTGTAATAAATATGCCAATTCTATGTTATCTGGCTGGATAGAAAGTGGAGCATTAACAACTCTTGTTAAAACTCCTAAAACTGCTGGTATTCTGTGTCCTGGCCAAGAAGCAATTGCTTCAATACCTCTTAAAAGTCCTGGACCAGATGTAGCTGTGAAAACTCTTGCTCCACCTCTAGATGCACCTGCAATAGCAGACATTGTTCCGTATTCTTCTTCAGCTCTGTAGTAGTCTTTTAAGTATCCTTGTGCGTAAAGATCTCCAACAAGGTGCATAACTTCAGACTGAGGAGTAATTGGATAAGCTATAGCCATATCAACATTAGCTCTTTTTACAGCTTCAGCCATTGCCTGAGCACCAGTGATGAACTTTCTTTCTCTTGGAGCTTCTAATAATAAGTAATCTATATCTACAACTTTTTGTTCTGGCATTTTTAATACCTCCTAATTTTCTAATTATTTAAATTATTCAGTTTCAGTAACATTTTCCTCACCTTTTCTAGGTATGATGAGGTGCATATATTCTCCATATTCTAATGGATTGAGATTTTCCCATTCTTCTTTTGGTAATGATGGATTTCTTGGAGGAGGTTTTGGAGTCCATTCGATTCCAAGCTCGTTTCTAACCTGAACGAGAACATCTTTAAATCTTCTTATATCATCTGCATGAACATCTCTTATTGAAACATTAGCTTCCTCGTGTCCCATAAATGCACAAAGAGCTATTGTGAAACAGTTTGTTCCAGCTCTAATCATTCTAAGAGAAAGGTTAGCATAGTGACAGTGAACACCTACAAAAATACAAGCTTCTATTCTATTGTGAAGTATTGTTAAGTTAGGGTGGTTAGGGTTTATTTCTGCTTCTGGGTCAATTTTAGGATATTTTGGTCTGTAGTCTGGCATAGGTATTATTCTACAGTTTGGAATTTCAGAAGCTAGTTCTAAAATAGCCTGTGCTTTATCAGCAACATCATCTCTCCAGTTCCATAACACTTGAGGTCCTGGGAATATTGTTGGGTTAGCCCTAGTAAGCATTGCCTTTGCTGCTTCTCTCATTGCAGTTTCTTCATCTACGATTTCACCGTAAAGGAGTGCTTTTCCTTCTGGAGGAAGTTCTACACCCATAAAAACTGCAGGCGTAGGCATATAACCTGCTGGACCAGGGACGATTTTTTTGTCTGACATATCAAGTCCTCCTACATTTAATTTCTCTCCGTTGTAATTAACACTAACTTATATTAAAAGCGGATTTTATGCTTTATATCACATATTCGAAAGGGTATTTGGTTTCTTATTATAACACTGTTTGATTTTTTTTCAAACTATATGTATTAGCTAACACTAACTTTGTATAAATACTTTTAAAATTCGTAAATATGCTTATAATTTAATTTAGAATTTTAGGTCTAAAAAGGGGAGAGTTTTTGAATTTTGTAATAAATATTACTAATACATATAAAGCTATAAAACCTATTCTTTCATTTTTAAAAGAAATTCTTAAAGATTATAATTTTTCAGAAAATGAATTATATAGATTTTTAATTGCTGTTAATGAAGCATTAACAGATTCTATAAAGTATGCTTATCCTGATGAAACTGGGAACATAGAAGTAAGAATTTCTATAGAAAATTCTTTCATTGAAGTTTCTATTCACGATTACGGGCAGCCTTTTGATATAACTAAGTATGACTATTCACCTGAAAAGGCAAAAAATGGAGACTTTTCTGGAAGTGGTTTAAAGTTAATAAAAAGTTTTGCAGATGATTTTATATTTATAAACCTTGGAAAAAATGGAAAAGAATTTAGGCTAATAAAAAATTTCCCATATATACATATATCTAAAGAATTTGAAGAAAAATCTGAAAAAAGTACATATGAGGGCTTATATCAGATAGATTTTGTAAAAGAAGAATATGCTGAAGATATATCAAAGCTAATATATAGAGCCTATGGTTTAACATATCCTAAAGAAGATATGTATTATCCTGAAAAAATAAAAAAAGAAATTAAAGAAAATAAAAAGTTTGGAGTAATTTTAAAAACAAAAGACGGAGAAGTTGTAGGATATTTTGCAATTTTAAAAAGCACAGATTCTAATATTGGAGAAGTTGGAGAGGCAGTAGTTCATCCTAATCATAGGGGAAAAGGTTTAATGAATATAATGATGAAAGCTTTAATTGATATGGCAATTTATAGAGGTTTACTAGGACTTTTTGGAGAAGCCGTAAGTGTTCATACAATTAGTCAAAAAGTAAATGCTAAGTTTGGTTTTGTATCTACTGCATTACTAATTGGGATATTTCCATATGTAGAATGGAAAGGTTTTAAACAAAAAAACAAAGAATCTCTGTAGTTATAGATTTCCTGAATCTATCCAATGAAAAAGAAAGAAATTTATATTTACCTGAAAGATATAAAAGTATTCTAAAAGAAATTTATAAAAGCCTTGGTATATCTATTAAAAACAAAAGAATACCTAAAAAATTAAATGAGAGTGAAAAATCAAAAGTAAATCTTAAAATTGACTATGATAAAGGTTTTGCTATTTTTATACTCTATGAGTATGGAAAGGATTTTTTCGATACTATAAAAAAGCAAACAGAAAGTCTATTAAAAAAAGGTATAAAAGTAATCTTTATAGATTTACCTTTAGATAGACCTGAAACTAAGTTTTATCCTGAAAATTTGAGAGAAATTGGATATATTTTTGCTGGGTTAATGCCTATGTTTCATCAAGAAAGAGATTTTTTCAGAATGCAACTTATTAATGATGAAATAGATAAGGATTATGTATTTGTATACTCAGAACTTGCAAAAAAAATAAAAAATAAAGTATTTAGAGAGTTAAAAAATGCAAAAAATAAAGTTGGACTGGATATTTAATATAAGTGATATAGAAAATTTAAAAAGTGAGTTAAATAATAACAGTGTAGTTTTTGATATGTCAGATACTAAAATTATAGACACAGAAGCTATAAAGTTTTTACTTGAACTATCTAAGGAGAAAAATATTGAGATAGAAAATCCTCCTTATGTGCTATTTGAAATTTTAGAGGTTTTACAATTAAAAGAGTTCTTTTTATCTAAAATAAAGATTAACCATGTTCCTCAATCCACTTAAATGCTAGATAAGACATAACTTTTACTCCTACTTCTAAAACTTTTTCATCTATATCAAATAAACTACTGTGAAGAGGAGCTGTTATTCCTTTTTCTTCATTTCGTATACCAAGTCTTATAAATGTTCCAGGAACCTTTTGAAGATACTCCCCAAAATCTTCTCCGCCCATACTTGGATGTTCCAATTCAATTACATTTTCTTCTCCTAATATATCTCTCATCATAGAAAGAGCAAATTTAGTAGTTTTTTCCGAGTTTATAACTGGAGGAGTTCCAACTTCATAATTAAATTCGTAAGCTCCACCATAAGCGAGAGTAGTTCCCCATATTGTATGTTCCATCCAGTTTGCAATTTTTTCTCTTAAATCATTATCAAAAGTTCTAACTGTTCCTGAAAATTCAACTTCATCTGGAATTATATTTTCTGCAAATCCACCATTTATTTTTCCTATCGTAATAACTGCAGGATGTAAAGGGTCAACTTTTCTACTTACTATGTGATGAAGTGCAGAAATTGTTTGTGCTGAAATTAAAACAGGGTCAACTCCCATATGTGGTCTTGAAGCATGTGAACCTTTACCTTTAATCTTTACCCTAAAAATATCTGCAGAAGCCATAAAATTACCAATTCTAGTTCCTACTTTCCCTACTGGAAGTTCTGGAAACATATGTATTCCAAAAATAGCATCAACTTTTGGATTTTCTAAAACTCCTTCTTCTACAAGCTTTTTGGCACCATCACAATCCATCCTTTCTTCACAAGGTTGAAATATTAGCTTTACATTCCCCTGTAAATGTTCTTTTAATGAAACTAAAACTTTTGCAGTTCCAAGTAAAATTGCAGTATGGGCATCATGACCACAAGAATGCATCACATTATCTATTTTTGATTTGTATGGAACATCCCTTTTTTCTTGCATAGGAAGGGCATCCATGTCTGCTCTTAAAGCAACTGTAGTTGTGTCATGTTTTCCTTTTATTAAACCTACAACAGCAGTAGTTCCCCCAAAGTTTTCAACTACATCATCCACTCCAAATTCTCTTAATAAATTAGCTACAAATTTTGCAGTTTTATATTCCTGTCCGCTAAGTTCTGGATACATATGTATATGTCTTCTCCAATTAACTACATCTTTAAATACTTTTTCTGAACTTTCTATTATGAGATTTTTTATTTCAATAGGTGAAAGTCCCAAGTTATAATCCTCCTTTACTTTGGATAAAGATAATAATATATTGTTAAAAAATATTATAGGAGGAAAGTATGTCTGACAGAATAGAGAGCTTAAAAAAAGCGTTAGAAAAAGACCCAAATAATCCATTAGGAAACTTTGGTCTTGGAATGGAGTATTTTAAACAAGGTGACTATGAAAACGCGATTATATATCTAACTAAATACTTATCTTTACATGATGATGAAGGTGCAGGATATAGAACATTAGCACAATGTTATGTGAACCTAGGAGAAATAGAAAAGGCTATAGAAACTTATGAGAGAGGTATGCAACAGGCTGCAAAGTACAACCATCCATCTATGGTAGAAGAG
The DNA here is from genome assembly GCA_015490675.1 of Hydrogenothermaceae bacterium. Taxonomy (GTDB): domain Bacteria; phylum Aquificota; class Aquificia; order Aquificales; family Hydrogenothermaceae; genus Hydrogenothermus. The sequence goes on along the minus strand of WFXI01000321.1, from coordinate 1,390 downwards.
TTTAGACAGGAAATAGAAAATCTGAAGAGTATGCTTTGAAAGTAGCAATAATAAGATTTTCATCTTTAGGGGATATTATTTTAACAACTGCAGTCTTAGAAGCCCTTTTCGAGAAAAACATAAAACCTACATTTGTAACTTTAGAGCCTTTTGAAATTTTATTTAAAGATGATTATAGAATAGAAAAAGTTTTATCATTAAACAAAAGTGAATTAAAAACAATAAAACAATTAAAAAAGTTTGCAAAAAAACTATCGGATTTTGATTTAATCATTGATTTGCATTCAAATTTAAGAAGTTTTTTAATTTCCAATTTTAGCGGTGTAAAAACTGTTAAATACGATAAAAAATCTTTTCAAAGAAGACTTTTAACAAAGCCAATTTTTAAAAATTTCATTAATTTAAAAGATTTTAATGTAGTTTATGCATATTTAGAAACTTTAAAACATTTAAATATATCTAATCTGGAAAAATATAGACCAAGAGTAATAATTAATGAGAATGATAAGCCTAATATAAACTTACCTGAAAACTTTATTGTTGTTGGAACAGGGGCAAGATATAAAGGTAAAATGTATCCTAATTACAATGAAGTTATAAAAATTCTTAAAAAAGAGGGTTTTAATGTAGTTCTTTTAGGTTCTAAAGAAGACATAGAAAAAGATAAAAACAATTATGAAGATGTTTTAGATTTAAGAGGAAAACTAAACATAAGAGAGGCTATGTATGTTTTATCAAAAGCAAAACTTACCATAAGTAATGACTCTGCAATAGCACATATGTCTAGAGCAGTAAAAACTAAAGTTTTAATGATATATGGTGCTACCCATCCATATTTTGGATTTTATCCCTTAGAAGATGAGGGAGATTATTTATTTGCTAATTTACCGTGTCAACCTTGTGATTTACACGGAAAAAAAGAATGTAAATTCAAAAACTACAAATGTTTTGAAGAAATAAAACCTAACCTAGTAGTAGAAAAAGCCCTTAGCCTTCTATAATTTTTACTATAACTTTTCTAGTTCTTGGACCGTCAAACTCTGCAAAAAATATACCTTGCCATGTTCCTAGCATTAATTTTCCTTTGTGTATAGGAACAGATGCAGAAGTTCCCACAAGAATAGATTTTATATGAGCTGCAGCATTTCCTTCTATGTGTTTATATCCATCTTCCCAGGGAACAAGTTTTTCTAATGTTTGTTCTACATCCCATTTTACATCTGGGTCTGCATTTTCATTTATAAATACCCCTGCAGTTGTATGGGGAACATATATATAACACATTCCTTCCTGAATACCTGACTCAGCAACAATTTCTTTAATTTCTGCTGTTATATCTTCAAAATGTGTTCTTTTTTGAGTGTAAACTTCTAGGTATCTTATCAATTTT
>WFXI01000320.1 GCA_015490675.1 Hydrogenothermaceae bacterium | reverse complement strand
GAATTATATAGATAATATAATTCAGATTGTTATAAATCCTTTAGAGTTTTTTGTTAAATTATTCAAGGAGAATAGAATGAAAGATGAAATCCTACTATTCTTTTTAGACCATTTAAGTAATTTAAATCTTAATAAGATACATATGGAAGATATATTAAAAGATGTAATTAATATAATAAGAACAAAATATATAAAAATAAGTCCTTTTTTGAATTTTAATAAAGAGGAAGAACTTCTAATATTAAAAAAGTTTATTGGTAACGAAGAATTTTTAATCTTGTTTTATACATTATTTAATGAAATTTCTAGAAGTTATGAAATATATTTGGATAAGTACGATATAGAGAAACTTTTAAAAATCACTCAGGACATTATACAATTAACTTCACAGGAAATTGTTGCAAATCAAAAGGATTATATTAAAGTTAATCACTTCTTAGAAAAAGGGGATATATACTTTCTTTATTCAACAAAAGATTTTTTATTATATTTTTCGAATAAAAATCTTTCTCAAGAAGAATTTTTAGAAGAATTAAAAGAGTTTCTTATTATAGACTCCATAAGGAACATAAAAAATATAAATGTAATCCAGAGTCTTCTTGACTTAAATAGAGATTGGCCCTTTCAAGTTGATATAGTTTATCCAGATTATTTAAATATAGAAGTAAAAAATATATTATCATCTTCAGATATAAGTGTTACTTCATCAAATGAATTAGTAGATATGGTTAAAAATAACTTACAAGATTGCAAAAATTTTTCTTATCTTATAGTAGGTGAAAGTGGCATAGGTAAGACTACGTTTTTAACTCACTTATTTTATGAAATTTTACATTTTTATAGAAGTGGTAAGACTAATTTTATACCTTTATTTTTTGAACTTAAGGATATAGATTTACTTTTTAAAAAAGATATTAAAAGTTATAAGGATTTTCTAGTATTAATTTTGAATAAATTCATAAATAAAGATACAAGTAATGGTACATATCCAGTAGTATTATTAGATAATGACGGAGGTATTTACCTAAAATATGGAGAAGATGAAAATCAAAAAAAGCGCCTTAACAATTTAGATAAATCCCTCAATATATTTCTTATATTAGATTCTTTAGATGAAGCTTATCAAAATGTAAAAAGAGGAGGATTAAAAGAAAAGAAATATGATTATTTTCCTTATATTCTTTCTTCAAGAACAAATTACTATTTAGAGAATATTTATAGTGAAAAAAATTTTTCATTCTGTGATGCAGTATTTGAAATAAAAAAATGGAAACAAGAACAAATTATGGAATTAATACATGCAATAAATATTAGACTGAAAAAGTTATATTCTAAAGGCATTTCAGAAAAAGAAGTAAATAGAATTTCTATAAATATAAACAATCCTCTGTTAGCTATATTGTTTCTATTTAGTTATATTTATGGAAAAGATATCCAAAATATTGAGGAAATTTCAAAAAATAAATTTTTGTTATATAGATTGTTTTTTATAACGTGGCTAGAAAGAGAATCTGCTAAAGAAAGTTCTATTTTTTCTAGAACTAATAATAGCTTAGAGTATTTATATAAGATTTTTAGTGATAGTGCTATGTTTTTTTCATGGATTTTGTATAATAAACAGATGGGTACCAGTGACGAAAATCTTGTTGAAATATTAGATAAAAATTTAAATTTATCAATAAAGTTAGAAGATAGATTATACGAGTTATTTTCTTTAGAAAATGATGAAATATATTTTTATGATTTTCTTAAACATAATAAATTTTTAGGGACCGAGTATGATAAATTTTTGAATAGTTATGATAATGTTTTTGAAGAGTTTCTTGTATCAAACGAGTTAAAATCTATTTTACAAATATCAAGGAAAAGAATAGATAAGTTTATTCACGAATCTTTTATGGAGTTTTTTATTGCAGAATCTTTAATTAGAGAATTATCTTTAGACTTTGAAGATATAGATTTTAAAATACTAAGCTATTATTATAGATATGATATTACAAGATTTGTTTTAAACTTTTTTGAATACTATGATAAAGAGTTAGTGTTTAAGGTTGCTGACAATTTAAATAACTTTTTAAAAACAATTATTGACAACAGGGATTATAATATTGAAAATTTCCTATATCAATTCAATTGGGCTGGTTATTTTTTATCTAGATTATTATTTCATAACTCAAATTTTAAAAATGAAAAGAAAGATAATCAATATATTAAGACTTTATTAGAAATAACAAGGAAACAGGAAATCCCACACATAGGTAAGAGAACTGCTTATATTGGTCTTATCACTTTAGGAAATACACATGTAAAGGAAAAATATTTAAGTAAATTATCTAAAGATGAAGAATTTTTTTGGTTTAATATTGGAGATGTCCTTATTTATTATAACGACAAGAAAAAGGATGAGGTTATTAGTCTTAAATCATGGAAAGCAAATTTTAATGAGTTTTTAGAAGGTAAAATTAATTGGAACTTTACTAGAAAAAGATTTATTCTAGACATTTTAGATAATTCTGAAAAAAATATAAACTTAAGAGAATATAGAGTAAAAACTTTCCTTCATTTAGTAAAATTAGATCTTATTGGGTATATTTATAGATACCTTAGTGAAAAACATAAAGAAAATATAGGGATCCATATTATATTTGGTGGCAATATGGTAAGTTTTAAATTCAATGCAAATCTAAATCAAAATCTTTTAGATGACATAGAAGATATAAAAAATAAGTATTTAGATAAATTAAAAGAATTTGCTTTAGAATATTTAGACGACAAAAATAAATTAATCAAGTTTCTCTCTATATTGAAAAGTGATGATGATAATAAAATTAAAATTGCATTTAATAATAGAAAGGAATATATAATGGAATTTATATCTAATTAATTAATTTTATATAGTTATTTATTAAAATATTAAAAAGGAAAGTAGAAATATGTCTACCAAAAAAGAAATTCTAAAAGAAAATTTAGAAACTATTCTTAAAAATTACAACGAAGATGGATTTTTATGTGTAATAAAAGGGAAATGGGGTATTGGGAAAACTTATTTTATAAAAAGTTTTGTTGAAGAATTTAAAAAAGATAGAAAATATAAGGATAATTACGCTTATATTTCTTTATTCAATAAGGTTTCAATATATGATATAGAGAAAGAAATAATAGTAAATCTTTACAAATCATCAAAATTTATAAAATCTATCAAAGATAAAATAGAAGGGCTTAAATTCAATTTTGGCATTAGAGATAAAGATAACGATTTTATTTTTAACTCGGGTACTTTTGGGACTTTAATAAATTTAGGAATTTCCTTTTTTGAAAAGAAAGATTTTAAAGATGTAATAATCATCTTTGATGACTTAGAGAGAATTGGAGATAATCTAAATTTAGATGTTTTATTAGGTTTCTTCAGTGTCTTAAAGGAAGAAAAAAAATGTAGAATAATACTTATTTTTAACGAAGAAGAATTGAAAGATAAAGATAAGGAAATTTATGAGAAATATAAAGAAAAAATCGTAGATTTTGAATTTACCTATGATCCAAATGTAGAAGAGAATTTTTCTATATTAGAAGAAAAATTTAAGGATTTTTGTTTCAACAATTATAAAGATATAAAAGATTTTCTTGTTTTCTATAATATAAATAATATCAGGATAATGATACAAATCTTTTCTGTTCTAGATAGATTATGTCAAAGTATAAGAGGTATAGAAAATTTAGAGAAGTATAGAGATTTATTACAAGAAGCAATTAAATATCTAATTCCTTTTGTATATTTGAAGAAAGTCAAAAATATCCTTCCCCAAGATGTATTAGAAAAGAGAGGTTATTATTTAGGATATTTATTTTCTAAAAACTTAAATAATAATGAAACTGAAGAGAAAGATTCTCAAGTAAAAGAAATAGAAGAAATTTTTCATTATTTTAGTCACTTTTCTCAACTTGATCTTTTTATTCCTAAATACATTAAAGCATTTTTTCCTTTTATAGAAAAAGAATTATTAACTCCAGAGTTAATAGCTAACATTAAAGATGCTTTAGAAAATGAATTAAATATTAGAAGAAATCAAAATATAAAAGAAGAATTTGAAAATAAAATTAATAAGTATTTATACAATTTTAAATATGAGGATAAGGATTTTATCAAGGACTTACGGAAATTATTTAATAAACATAAAAGTAAAATTCTAGAAATTTTTTATTTAGATGATTTATATTCCATATTAAGATATATATTATCAGAGGTAGACCAACAAAATAAAGACACATACCTAGAATGTTTTTCTGAGATTTTAGTTAGTTATCTAAATGAACTTTATAAAAAAGATAAGGAAGAGTTCCAGATTTTGCTATATAAATATATGTACGAAAGAATGGACATTTTAAGAGAAATTCCATCTTTAAAAGAAAAATTAGAAAATTTAGAGCAAGAATTTAAGAATAATATGTTGTCTTCTTGTGATTCTGTTAAAGACTTAATTAAAGGTATACTAGAAGGATCTATTCTTCGTTCTAAAGCTTTAAATTTAAATGATATAAAAGAGTCTTTTATTAGAGATTGTTTATTAGAAGATGAAGAATTTACAATGCTTATTCTAAGATTTATAAAATCAGAGAAATCAGTAAGAGATAGTATTTTTAACCCTCTGATAAAAAAGGTTGAATCTTTGTTAAATAGTTTAGAAAAAGATATTAAAATAAAAGGGAAAATTAAGCTTATTAAAGCTAAATATTTCTCTAAAGCATAAAAAGGTGTTTTTCTACTATATTTCGTTCAAACCAATTAAATCTTGTTATTTCTTAAAATCAACAATATATAACCTATTGTTGACTAGCTTTTAAAAAGAAATTAAAATAAAGAGTAACTTAAGAAGAAAAGTTTAGAGAAAAGGTATATGACAAAATTAAGATTTGAGGAAATAGTAGACGAATATTTAGATAGGTTTGAAAATTTAGATACTAAAACTAAGTATAATCGAAAGAAAAGACTTTTAAAGCATCTATATCCATATATGAAAGATGACGATTTTGTATTTTTCACAGAATCTACTATAAGGAACTTTTTTGAAGAGAAAGTAAATCAAGGTTATAAAGATAACTATATAAGGCTTTTGCTTTTAGACATAAGAGAGTTTTTAGAATGGGCCGATAAGTCAGGTTATCTTACAGCTAAGTATGATAAAAATGCTGAGAGTGTAATTTTTAGAGGTAGAAAATATAAAAATAAACAGAAAAAAGATATAGAAATCTATTCCGATGAAGATATACAAATTATTAGAAAATTCTATTTTGAAGAAGAGAAGCATCCTATACTAGGTATTTTAACAGGATTTTTACTTCATACTGGACTTAGATTAAGTGAAGCTGTAAATGTAACTCTTTCGGATATTAAAAAAGAAATTGTTGTAAGAGAAGATGCAACTGTAGAACTTTTATATGATGACACTATCTACCAAGGAGTTATATCTTTAAATTCTGATTTTGAATATTTAATAAATAAAGAACGACCTGTATTCTCTGTAAAGAGCTTATCAAAGGAATTACAAAAAGAAGTAACAGAAGCTATTATTGAGGTAGTGAAAGAATTAGGAGATAAAGAAAAGCTATCTAAGATTACAAAGACTATCTACACTATAAATGTCAAAGAAGGTAAATTTGGGAAAAAAAGAATAACAAAAATGCTTTTACTTGATGAAGATCCTTTTTTCCTCGAAGTATTTGAATTGTTTTTAAAAACACAGCAATTAAGGAAGTCAAAATCTGGGAATGAGGAATTATATTTATTTTCTTATGATATATATGATGCTTACAATCCAAATAGAATAATAAGAAGTGTAGATAAGATTAAAGAATCGACTGTTAAGAGTTTATTTTCTAGGCATACGAAGAAATTAAAATCTTTGGGTTATGATTTAGAAATAAAAGCACATACATTTAGAAGAACATATGCCACAAAACTTGCTGAGAGAGGGTACCCAATAGAAGTAGTTAAAGAACTATTAGGACATGAAAATATTTTAACTACAAGTAAATATTATCTAAATCTTAAAAACTTATTGGCGGATATAATTTGATGGAAGTTTTAAAAGAAAAAAAGGAAATTTTAAATCCATATAGATTTTTCTTAAGAAAAGTTGAGGAAGGCAAAATCAACCCTTTAGATGTAAGAATAGATCTTTTAGTTGAAAGTTTTAAAGTTGAAGCTGAGGTTTTGGATAATGAAAAACTCTATCATTATTCTGCAATGTTTCTCCAGGCAGTAAGCAAACTCTTAAAGTTAAAAACAAATAAAGCTTTTGAATATTTATTTCCTGAAAATGGTAAGAAGAAAAGGATTGCTATCACAAAAAGGGAAGTTGAGGAAGTATTAAAAGAATTTGACAATGACACTTTTAACTCATTACTGGATGAGTTGACATTAAAAGGAATTAATCTAAGGTATAATCCTTATAAAGAAAATGGCAAGAAAGGTGGTAGGGGCAACAAAAAGTTTAAGGAAATAAAAACTAGGAAGTTTGAAGATTTTGTAAAGCAAGAAGTTCCATTTAAAGCCAAAGAAATATTATTTGAGAATACAGATTATAATGCTTATGCTCTTGAAGTAGCCAAAAAAGTAAAAGATGGAACTTTTAAAATAAGAAATTACAAAGATTTTATAGGATTAATGTTTGCTATTTATATATTTAATATAGATGTGAAAAGCATCGAAAAGTTTTTATAAATTAATATAGGAGTTACAAGATGGAAGTATTAGAAAAAAATTTACAGGAAGAGATTATTGGTAACACTACAAAACGAGTGTTTGGACTGAAAGTAAAGTATTATAGAGAAGTTATGAGACTATCTCAGGAAAGTTTAGCAGAGAAGCTTGGTATTAGTGTTGATGAACTACAGAAGATTGAAAGTGGATTGTTTAAAACTATATCAGTTGATATTTTAAAAAGAATTGAGGATGTTTTATGTATAGATGCCAGAAAAGATTTATTGAGTTATCCACAATTTGAACATCCAGAAGATATATTAAAGTTTGTTCCACAGGCAATTATTGAATATTCGTTAAAAGAACTGAATTTAGAAGAAAAAGATATTAGCAAAAATACTATTTATTTAGTTAAAGATTTAATTGATAAAGAAATTAGTTATACTATAGAAAGAGTGAAGTTGATATTAAAATCTGAATTTTTATCCAAAAATATTTAAATTTATATTGTAAGATTTTAGAGCATTTATTGTGATTTCTGTAAGTTCTTTTAGAAATATATAACCTTCGTCTTCAATATCTATAATATTTTTAAAGTATTGTAATATTTTATATGTTTCCTTTAAATAGTTGTCCTCTAAATAAATATGTAAGGGAAGGATAGAACTATTTTGTTCATCATAGATTTGAACTAAAAGATACCCTTCGTATTCGTTCTCTTTTAGATTTTCTTCAGAAAAGATTTTTTCTATATAAAAGTGAAGGATAATTTTTATATGTCTACTTGGAATTATCCAGAATGTAAGTTCATTTATGTTTAAAAATTCATCCCTATATATGCCTTTTTTATTTTTATAATAAATTCTTATAAAATATTCATTATTAAGATTTTTATCAGAGTCAAATTTTGCCCAAGAAGGATTTTCTTCACAATCAAATTCAATACAAATAGGTCCTAAATTTCCTTTGTTAATTTCTTCATTTATAGCTTCTTTAATAGAAAGAAGTTCATCAAGTATATGTTTTACTGTTTTATTCATTATACTTTTTTAGCAAGAAATTATTTAAAATTTGTTTAATTGTTTTTATTTTCTATTTTTTTAAATGTTTTGCAAGCATTTTTCATCCATTTTGTTCCTCCTGGAGTTTCATTAAAGCTTATATTTGGTTTAAATACAAAGAAATATTTTATAGGAATTATTTCACATGTTTCCATATTTACTCTATATATTCTATGAGGTTTATATATTACCTTATGTATATCTACAGTACCTTTTCCGGAAGCAGCTGTTGTTTTATCTATAATATTTGCATATTTATCAGGATTTTTATAATCTGTAGTTAACCAAAAGTGTGGTAAAAAGATATTTCTATTTTTTGGACTTACTTCTCCAAGAACTATATATAAAGGTTTTCCTTTGTATATTCCTTCATTTTTAAGATAGAAAAGTATATTTTTAATTCGGCAATCCCCTTCTTCTGGATTGATTATTGGTTTTTCTAGTGTTATTTCTTTCTTTGCAATTTCTTCAATAGGTAAACCTTGATTATTTATAAGATGATTAAGTGTTTTTAGGACTATTTCTAGTATAAATAAGAATATAGGAAAAGAAATAAGTAAAATTCCAGTTGTTTTTTTTATCCTTTTTCCTTTTTTATGTTCAAAAAATAGTATAAATGCACTGAAAAACAAGAATAATACAAAACTTACAATATAAGTCAAATTTTTGTAGACAAATTGTAAAATTTGATCCATTTTTCCCTTTTTTATTGTAATTTTTTTATATTTATAATTTTATCTTTTTTTTTTAAGATTTTTATGAAATTATTTTTTTATTTTGTATTTTTGATTCTCTATGTTTTTAAGCCATTCAAGGAGAAATAGGTTTAAATCTGTTTGAAGTTTTTGGTCTGGATTATCTTCAACAGACTGGTAGATATACATATTTTGGAAGGTTAAAGCTTTTGCTTTTTCATTTTTTTCATCAATTTCAACTTCCATATCTGGATCAGGAACTAAGTCTCCGTTCATTTCAAAGTAGTGTGCAAGAACTATCCTGTTTTCGTAAAGTTTTTCTATTGACAGGGGCAGGAAAGGTGGATTTTCAATTTTTAAATAAGGCTTTTCTTTTAGAGCATCAATTATTCCGAGTTTTTTTATTTTCTCGAATAAAGTTTTTTCCAAAGTTTTATTATTCATTTTTTTACCACCTCTTTAGTTTTTTGTTTGATGGTTTGAAGTTTTTTCTATTAAATATATAGTTTGCTTGTTTAGATCTTTAAAGGTAATATTATCTTTTTTCATATTTTCTTTTAATTTTTCTAAATTACAGTCAACAGAAAAATCTCCAAGTGTGTAGTTTATTTCAAAGCATTCTGGATAATCTGAAAGTTGTACAACTTTTTTTAGGGCAATTTCTACCGGATTCACTATCCATCCATTTTGTATTATTATTTTTTCAGCTATTTCCTGAGCTACTTCGTCTATGTATTCTTTTGCATCTGCTTCGTGGAGTATAATTTCTGCTTTTTCAAAATCTTTAATATCAGAGATTCTTAAAATTGAACAAACATTTTCAAGCATTTTCATCTTCCTCCATTGTTTCCAGGACTTTTTCTATAAATGTTCTTATTTCAGAATAAAGTTCATCTGGCATATCTATCGTTTCAAAGTAATCTTTAAATTTCTTCCATTTTTTGTAGTCTAAAGGTTTTTTATTTAAAACATTTTCAAGGAGATGATCTAAATCCTCTTTTGTTTCATAGTATAAAAATGCAATATTATCAAATAATGAGGGATGGAAATCTAGTTTTCCTTTTTTGATGATAAATGCATCTTTGTATTCGTCATATTCTACTTGAAAGATTCCGTAAGCGTTGTCAAGAATATATTCAAAACATTCTGTTTCAGATAGGATGTCTTTAAGTTCAAGTTGATGCGTTTTAAGTTCTTTTATTATTTCTTCTAGGTTCTTTGATTTTAATTCTATTTTATAGGTTTCTTTTGTTAATTCTTTTATTTTTCTTGGGAAAAATAAGTTAATAGCACTGTTAAAATTGGAATTATCTTTTACTTTTTCTATGAATTCTTCTAAATCTTTAACTTCTATAAAGTCATCCCAGTAAACAATCATTTTTTCTCCTTTATGGACTTGAAATTTAGCAAAATAACTTTTATTTATTTAAAATAAACATAAAGGGGGAATTTTTTATGGAAAAGAAGAGTAAATGTCCTGAAACTATAGAAGGTAAGCCTGTTGTTTGTGTTTATGAGAAAGATTGGTAAAAGAAAATGGCTGATTTTATAAAAAGAAAGGAGCCTTTTGTTTTAGTTGGTCCAGAAGAATATTTAGATGAAATTTATTCTAATTATTTGTCAGGAAAGAAAAAAGAGACTATTTCTACAATTCTTGCAGGGATTGCTGCTCTAGGTGTTTCTTCTCTTGCCAATTTGTCAGAAAGCACGATTGCTATCATATTAAGTGTTTTATTTATTGGTGGTGTATTTGCTTTTTTTTCTTATGGATTAAGTGAGAGTGCTGCGATTGCAGCTGTGGCAGCTATTGTAGGAGTATCTGTTGCTGTTATAATAGTAACAATAGCTATAGCTATTGCAAGAGGGAAACTTAAAGTAAAAAAGATGAATTTGGGAAAGAGCGAAAAAGGGGATTCAGGTCTTGTTATAGAGTTTGAATAAAGTTTTTTACTTATTTTTTTAATTTTTTCTAATTTTTTCTGTTATTTTTAAAATTTGATTTTAAAAATCACTTCTTTGATTTTGCTTTCATATTTCTTAGATATGTAGTTTGGATTGTGGTAAAGAGCTGTATATTGAGCAAGATTTTTAGGATATTTTCTTTTTGTTAATATATAGACTGCACTGTTATAAAGCCATATTCTAAGGGCTATTTTGGTTTGAAGTTTTATATCATGGGTTATCCTCCACTTTGTTGTTTTTATTCCAAAGGTTTTATTTATTCTTTCAGGGTTCCATATTTTTGTATTTATTTGGAAGTAACCTCTGTCGTTTTCATTAACTTTTCCATATTTATATTTGAAAGAACTTTCGTTAAAAGCTATAGAGTAAAGTGCTTTTTTGTAGTGCCTTTTTAAGTATTTATATATTTTTTTGTCTGTAAGAATGTTGCAAATTTTCTTGTTTGAAATACAAATGTCAACTACAGCAGAGTCAAATTCTAGATTGTTAATTGCTTTTTTTATTTCTTCTTTTTTATTTGCTTCTGTTGCATAAGGAACCAGCGTAAAAGCAAGAAATAACATAAAAATTCTGATGAGATTTCTCATTTTACTCTCCAGGTAAGGAAAATTTCCTTACATAACTTTTAGTTTTTAATAGCTAATTTTCTTGTTGAGATTTTGCCGTTTTTCTTTGAAACTTTTTTGTGGCTTTGCTGGTGAATTTGAGCTGGGCTTGTAATTTCTTCTTCAAGCCAGCTTATGTGGTTTTGTGTCTTTGATAGTTCAATTTCCATAGCTTCTATTAAATCTTCAAGCATTAATTCTTCTTGGTATTCATTTATTGGTTTATTTAAAAGTTGTTCTACTTTTTCTTTAGCTTTATACCCCAGAGAAAAATGGAGTTCTAAAAGGTTTTTATATAAGGCCATTATATAGTTATCGTTATTAGGTTTTGTGTTCTTAATTTGCAAAATTTTTTTACTGTGTAGAAACATTAGATATTTACCAAAAGCGATCCTTATTTTTAGCTTTTCCTTTTTTTCTATCCACCCATTGTAGTCATATTTTTCTGGTGTTTTTGTAAATCCTTCATCTTTGTCTGCGGAGTTTTTCTTTTCACGGAAATCATTAGTTAAAAGCGAATGCAGTAGATATATTTCTCCAGAGTTTGTTAAGGATTTAAATGTTTCAGATGTTTTTAATAGGTGTTTTAATATTTTTTCTTTCATTTTGTATCTTGGAAGTTTTAACTGTCCAAACCATCCAGAATTGTATAATATGTTTTTATATTCCTTTTCTGGAAGGTTTATTTCTGAAATTTGGTTTAATTCTTCTTCGTTTGCATAGTTTCTTATAAACTCTGATGACCTTTGGATTATCTTAGAAGTATCATTTTCAAGGATATATTTTGGGTTAAAGACAAAAAATAGTGTTAAGTGTTTTTTTAATAGTTCCATTTTTTTCTCTTTTGATTATAAATTTATAATCAAAACTTTATTGTTAGTTTTAAATGCCTTTAAAAATTCATTTTTTAGGTTTTCTTCCAGTTCTTTAGTTTTGTATTTTAATTCTTTAAATGTTTCTATCAAGGAAGTTTCAAAAGTTTTGTATTCATCTTCTGTGAAGTTTTCTGGATTTATTTTTTTTATTTCATCAAGCAGTTCTTTTGCTTTGAAGGTTTGTTTTTCTATATTTATCTTATCTAATATCTTTTCAAAAGGATTAAGCATAAATTGATAAATGGAAGGATGTTTTACTTTTATGCTATTTATTGAGTTTTCAAATAAGTTTTTCTTCTAATGCTTTTAATATTTCTTTCACTTTTTCTCCTTGTAAGGAAAATTTTCCTTATTTAACTTTTAGATTTTAAACAAATAAAAGGGTCTGTTTTTCTTTTATCTGTTTGCTTAATAATTTTTGCAGTTTTTTGTAAGCTATCATTACTATCCCTGTTGGATATAGTTCATAAAATAAACTTCCCGAAGTTTTTGTTTTTCCTTCATAGAAATCTGTAGTTTCTATCCAGCCATTTATTTCAAGAATTTCAGGTGTTTTTTTATCTTCTATTAAGGCATTTTGAAGGTAAGAACTTGTTAGGACTCTTTCTTTTATATAATCTTCTATTTTGCTACCAAAAAAGAAATTTCTTTCTTCAAGCTTTCTTATTATTGGTTTGTGGCTTTTTATTATCTTGTTTTCTAATTTTTTTGCAAATTCTTCTTTATTTTTTGATATAAATAGTCTTGCTTTTATTTCTTTCATTTTATTTTGCTTATAGATTTTTGCTTTTGGACTGTTTTGAGAAAACATATATTCATCATAAATTGAAGTTGTAAGTTGGTAAAACATTTTTGCATGTTCGTTGTTTATTTCATCTATTTCGTTTAAAAGAGGAATGTCCACAAATATTACTTCTTCAATTTTGTTTACATATTCTTTTTGGGCTGTTTTTTTGCTAAATCTTGAATGAAAGGATGCAAACACTACTGTCATTCTGAAAATGGGAAATTTTTCTATTTCATATTTTTCATCTTTTATCTTGTTTATGAAAGATTGTATATCTATAAGTTTTTTTAATTCAATTTTTTTATTGTAGATTTCTAAACTTTTTTCGTCTAGCTCCATTATTCTAGTGTCGTTTTCATATAAAAGTACTTTTGACAGCGGTTTATCTATGGTTATTTTTGGATTTTTTATTTTAAGTTCTTTTGCAATTTCTTTTAAAGCTTTTTTTCCTAAATTTTCAAGGTAGAAGTTAGTTAGATTTTTGTTATCAATATAGCCAAAGCCTGATAAAATGCTTGCAAATGTTTCAAGATTTTTCATTTTACTCTCCAGTTAAGGAAAATTTACTTACAGAACTTTTTGATTTTAAAAGGATTATTTTTCAATGATGACAAGAGTTTTATCGTTGTTTATTGTATCAATTCCTATAAAGCCGTAAGGTGTTGACTCGGGGATGTTTGAAGGAGGGGTTTTTATATTAAATACTCCTTCATCTGTAAAAATAAAAGTTTTTTTAAGTCCCTTGTTTTTATATAGGATGTGAAGGGCTTGGGTTTCAAATTCAAATACAGCATAAATTTTCCAGTGGTGGATTTTATCTCCTGTATATTTTGCAACTGTTTTAATTGTCATTTTTACAGGCTTTTTTTCTTTTACTATTTGTTTTGCTACTTTTGTTTTTTCGAGGAGTTTTTTTGCCTTTTCTTCATCAATATTTTGTGCTTGTTTTAGCTGTGTTTTAGTAGCATTAAACCAAATTGGCATAGCTTTGTGCATATATTCTGGTGGAAACTTTTTATATTGGTTTAGATTGTAGTTATAAACTATATCTACGAGAACAACTTCTTTAATAGTGTTTGGTTCTTTAACTTCTTTAATTTGGTTTTTTTCCTGGACCTCTTTTTTTCTGACATCTCCAAATTGTTTTAAAAATTCTTCCTTTGTCATTGTGTTTCTCCTTTTAAAGTATATTTTGCACTTGTTTTAAAATATCTTCAAGGTCAAAAACTTTTAAGTTGTAATAAACTTTTGAAAATATAAGGTTATCTTCCTTTTCATCATAAACATCAAGATGAAGTTCTCTTATAAATCCACATCTATCAAGCAGTTTTTGTATTTGCTCATCAGAAAGTCCAGCATTAACTCTGATATACCAAGTAGTTCCTTTATCGTGTATTCTGTAAGTTAAGATTTTACATTTACTCCAAAGTTCTATATCTATAATTCTATGGTCAGTCCCATCTCCGATTTCAATGACTGTTCCGTCCTTTAAGATGAAACCTCCAGTCCAGGGAAGTTCACTTGTTCCATATTCTTCTATTTTTTCTTTTATTTCTTCGTGCATTTAAACTACCTCTTTTATTTTATTTAAAATTGTTTTGTTTTCTATTGTTAAAGGACTATTTTTGAATTCTTCTGCTTGTTTTTCATCCTTTAGTATATATTCAGAAATAGCAATAGCAAGACTTTTACTTCTGCATAGTCCAGCATCGCAATGAATTAGAAGTAGTTTAATGCCTTTTTCTTTAATATTTTTAACAAATTCTACTATTTCATAGGCTTCTTTTTTTGTTATAGGGCTAAATCTTCCTCTTATCCCGGTTATTTCTTCTTCTCTTAACTCAGCTTCTATTAATTCTTTTTTGTGTTTTTCCCAATATTCTTCTTCTATGTCAGCAAAGTTAAAAATAGAAACATTTTCTTCAGGTATTGGAATGGGCAAATCTTCAAGAGGAGTGGATGAAATTCTTATAACTGCAATTTTTGAAAGGTCTATTTTTGAAATATCTATATTTTTAAGTGCTTCAATGATTTGTTCTTTTGAAAATGTTTGAATTTTCATTGTCGTGTCCCAATTATTTGAAATTTGTTTTTAGAACTTTTAATTTATAGTGAAGTTATTAGTTATTTGTTAGGTGATTTTTAACCTTGTTTTTTAAAGTTTATGATATGGAGTGTTTTGTAGAAGGCTTTTCCAGTGTCTTTTATCATATCAGATAGATTAGCTTTTTTATTAAAAGTTTTACCTATGTCTTTTGCTATTAGTTTTTTATTTGGATTTTCTTTTGCTATAGCTATGGATAATGTAAGGATTAGAGTGATGAATATAAATTTTTTCATTGTTTTTCTCCTTTCTTGTTTTTTATAATTTTAGAATAAAACAGTTTGTTTTTTTATCGGATTCTTTAAAGCTGTTTCAAAATCAGTGACTGCAGGAACAAGCAGATATGTTTTGCTGTTTGTTGCAAGGATTTCTTTTGCACAGAAGATGTTTTGAAAAAATATTTTTCTGCTTTTTATATCTGGAGCTGCATATCCAATCTTAAACTGGTTGTGGAGATATGGATTATATCTTATTCTTAGCAGGTTATCAGTTGAGGGTGGATTATCTATAATTTCAAAAGAATTGCACATGAGATAAGCATGAACATTTCTTTTTCTTTGCTTTAAAACTCTTTGTCTTCCACTTTCATAAACTTTGTAGAAAGCATCTTTTGCAATTAAGTGCTGAGCATAGGTTATAACTTTCCATTTTCCATTTACTTTGGCCTGAATTGAAAAAAGTCCTTTTTTATTAAGGTTCACATAAATTCTAAAGTTGTGTTTTGGAGGTTTCATTTTTTCTCTCCTAATATTTTCAGACTTCTACATTATCTGGAATAAAAGTTTATTTTTATTTTAAATCAGGGGTTTCTTTTGTAAATTCTTTTAACTTTTCTTTACAAAGCTTTTAGATTTAATTAATTCCTGCAAGTTTTCTTTTTACATCTTTCTTTTTGACAGTTGTTTTGTTTGCAATTCTTGCATTTGTAAGAGCCCATTGTCTTGATTTTTCTATTGTTTCCTTATTTTGAAGATATATAGGCTTTATGGATTTAAAAGCTTCTTCAACTCCGTCATATACTGAGGCAATTACAAATTTTTCTATTTCAGCTCCAGTCCAGCCTTCCATTTTTTCTGCTAAAGATAAGTCTATATCTGTGTTGTATCTTTTATTCATTATCTGAAGTATCTGCCTTCTTTCACCTTCATTTGGAAGGTCAACGAAAAATACATCATCAAATCTTCTTATTAATGCTCCCTGTGAAATCATTAAAAGCTCATCTATGTCGTTAGAAGTTGCAACTATGTATTTAGGTGTTTTGCTTTCTTGCATCCAAGTAAGAAGATAACCAAACATAGATGATGTAGTTCCTCCGTCAGTTTTCGATGAAGATAGTACTCCAGAAAGTGCTTTTTCAATTTCATCTATCCAGACAACAACAGGTGAAACTGCATCGATAATTTTCAGTGCTTCTCTCATTTTTCTTTCAGATTCTCCGACAAGTGAGTCTTTTAGAGCAGATATATCAAGCTTTACAAGAGGAAATTCTAAAATGGAAGCTATCGCTTTAGCAGATAAACTTTTTCCTGTTCCTGGAATTCCAAGGAGTAGTATTCCTTTAGGATTTGGAAGTTTATCGTTTAAAAATCCTTCTTTTCTGTTTTCAATGTATTTTTTTAGGTTCTCAAGACCTCCAATTTCAGAAGGGTTAACAGGCTTGTAAATTTCAAGAAGTCCTGATTTTTTAACAGCCTGCATTTTTTGTTCTTCAAGGATTTTAGGGTCAATTTTGCGTTTTTTTACAATTGAAAGAGATACTGCATTTTCAGCTTCATTTATAGTAAGACCTTTAGCAGTTTTAAAGAAGTCTCTTTTAACTTCAATGTCAAGTTCGTTTTCTTTTACTATTTTTTCTGCAAGTTTTGAGATTTGAGATATTTCAGGAAGAGGCATTTCAAGGATTACAACCTCTTTTTCCAAATCTATAGGAACTTTAGGAGAAGGAGAAAGGAGAACTATTGTAATTAGTGCCTTTTTACATTCTTCTATAGCAATTTTTAAAGCTCTTATAATAACAGGATCTTCAATGTAATGGTGAATGTCTTTAATTATGAATATAGATTCTTCTTCAACTTGAGGTGCATAAAGTATTCCATCTTCAACTCCAAGGCCTTTAGCTTTTATTTCATTTTCTCTAAGGTCAACAACTCCCTGTATCATGTTCCATGAATAAATAGGAAAGTCGGTGTTCTCAAGTAGGACTTCTTCAAATCTTGTCTCTTCATGAGTTTGAATGTAAATAGCAGGGTATCCGGCATTTTTTAAGGTTTTAAATTCATTTAAAAATTCTTTCAACTTATTTCTCCCTTTAAAAATTTTAGAATTCAACTTTTTAATTTTTATTAAATCTAAGCGAAATTTCGCTTAGATTTGGTTTATTTGTATTAAAGTATCTTATATATGTGTCGAAATAAAAATAATACAAACTATTTAGTTAGTAGGAGGCTGTTATGGGAACTATTTTAGGAATAATCAATACTAAAGGTGGTGTAGGGAAGACTACCGTATCGAATGCTTTAGCCAGTGAATTTTCGAGGAGAGGATTAAAGACTTTAGTTATTGATTTTGATTCTCAGGCAAGTCAAACATATCTTATGGGACTTAATGCCAATCAATATATCGGTACGGAACATGATATAAGTAATATTTTTGAAGAAAAGCCTGTAAAACCTTTAAAAATTAAAGACAACCTATATTTAATTCCTTCTAATAAAAACTTAAAAGAACAAGCTGAAAGTGGTAAAAGGGGTAGGGAATATTACTTAAGAAATTTTTTAAAAGGAGATGAATTTTTTGGAGAAACAAGGGGAGTAGCTGATGAGTTTGACATAGTTATTATAGACTCAGAAGGTGGTGGAGGAACTCTTGAAACTTCTGTAGAAGTTGCAAGTGATTATGTGTTGATTCCAATAAGACCGACTTTACTTGATGAGACAGGAACTTTATTAACTATTGAAACACTTATTCAAAATATAAAACATTTTAGGTTAAAAGATCTTTCTTTACTTGGTTTTATAGCGGTAGACTTTGATAAAAGAGCTAAAGAACCTTTAGAAAGATATGCAGATTTAAAATTATCTTTACCTGGATTATTAAGAAAGGTTCCATTTTTAAAATTATCTGCACCTCCAGAAGAAATATTTTTGCCAGAGCTTTACAGAAGGACTGTTTGGGCAAAAGCAGCTGCAAATCAAATGTTGATTCATGATTACATCGAAAAATACGAAACATATAGTAAAGATTTACTGCTCCTTTTGAAGCAAATAGGGGATGAAGTTTTAAAAAGAGCAGGTTTAATACAAACAATTAATAATTAAGCGAAATTTCGCTTAGATGGAGGATTTGATGATGAAAAAAAGTAAAAGTCTAATAGTTAACAACTTTAATTTTACAGATTTGGATTTTGATGAAAACCTAAAAGAAGAAATTGAAAATTTAACTTATGAAGTTAAAGAAATTCCTATAGATTTAATAGATAATCCGCCATTTCATGATAGATCCTTTTATTCAAAAGAAAAAATTGTTGAGCTTGCAGAAAACATAAAGATATATGGACTTGCTCATCCAATTGTTGTTAGGAAAAAAGAAAATGGTAGATATGAAAGAATTATTGGATTTAGAAGGATAAAAGCTTTTGAATATTTAGGAAGGGATAAAATACCTGCTGTGGTTTTATTAGATGTATCAAAAGATACAGCTCTAGCTTTAATGCTTTCAGAAAACATTCAAAGGGAAAATTTAAATGATTACGATAAAGTGTATTCACAAGTTCAATATCTTCAATTTGTTTTCAAGAAAGAGTCTTTAGAAGATACAATAAAGTTTATATTAAGAGTTAATAATTATAAGCTAGGGAATGTAAGGAATTTATCGGAAGAGGAGAAGGAAGAGGCTATAAAATTAGAAAACTTAATAAAAGCAATAACTGGAAAGTCTCTAAGAACTTTTATAGATAAATTAAAATTGCTTAATATACATCCATTAATAAAAGATGCTGTTAGAAGAAATAACTGGAGTTATACGATAGCTTTAGAACTTAATAAACTTGCAAAGAAAAAGAAAATAAAAGAGTTAGAAACTTTAATAAAAGAGGCTGAGCAAAATCATTATGGATATGCTTTTATAAAAAAGAGAGTTTCAGAAATTCTAAATGAAAATGGAAAAGTTTCTTTTTCTTCTATTAGTAGAAGGTTATCTAGTGTTTATAATAGGTTATCAGACGAGGATAAAGAACTTGTTAACAATAAATTAAAAGAAATAGAAAACATTATTTCAAAATATTTGAAAAAGGAGCTTTAAGCTCCTTTTATTTCCAAAGTCCAAGCCCTTTTTCTCTTGCTTTTCTAAAGCATTCTCTAAAAACATCCGCATATTTAACATTTGGCGGGATAGTCAAGGGCATTGCATAACCTTCACAGATAATTTCTTTGTTAAGCATTTTTCCATTTTTTAGCCAAATATAAGCAAGAACTCTTTTATATCTATCTCTTGGTTGAACATCAAGTTCAAGAAAGACAATATCTCCTTTGTGAACAAGACTTTTTACAAAGTTTTTAGACATTTTTCCAAGAATTACAACCTGAGAAGTTGTTATTCCAAATTCTCTTGCCTGCTTTTTAGCTCTTCTATTTTTTCTGCTTTCTGGAGTATCTATTCCAATAAGCCTTACACTTTCTTTTTTTCCGTTTAGCCAAACTTTAATGGTGTCTCCATCAATAACATATAAAACTTTTGCAGGGATTTTATCAGAGGCAAAAGAGAGTGAAGAAAATAAAAAAAAGGTTATGAAAATTTGTATTTTTAGTTTTGATTTCATTTTTTTCTTAGCCTTATGAAAATGCTCCTACCATTATAACAAAAAATATAAAAAATAAGACAAGTCCCATAATTATATACATTGCAGTTAAATCTTCTTCAGAAGCTTTAAAAACTTTATATGTCTTTCCACAAAATGGACATATTGATCCTCGTGGAACTCCTTGTGTAAATATTACTCTTGGAACCATTTCTTTACCACAGTGTTGACAGATGGCAAGTTTTTTTCTTTGGTTTTCTTTATTTTTTTTGATTATTATTACATCTATAGCTTTTAATCCCTTTTTGTTTTTTATTACTTTAAACTCAACTTCATCTTTTTCTTGTGGAATATCTTCTCCTTTTACATCTTTAATATGAACAAAATAATCTTTTTTATCTTCTCCAAAGATAAACCCATACCCTTTTTCTTTTGAAAACCATTTTATTTTTCCCTTTAATTTGTTGTCCATTATTTGCCTCAAGAGATTTTCATCTTTGAAATCTATTTTATTTTTGTAAATTACATTTGATATTATACAGATAAAGATTTAATTTTGAGAAGAACTAAAAAGTATCTAGTATTAAGAATTAAATATAAAAAAAATACAAATAAAGTTATTCAATTTCCATATCAAATGTTTTTTTTAGCCAATTTTTTACATTTTCAAAATCTCTAAAAAGTTTTTTATCTTTTATTTCAATTCCTACTGCTTCTATTGGAAATGATTGTTTTTCCTTAAGGATAAGGTATATTACATAGTAATAATTGTCTTCATATGATCTTTTCGTCTTTTTATAATATATCCATTTTATACTTTTTATAGGAATTATATATGTATCATCGTATTTGTCTCTGAAAAACTTAGGTTTTTTTATTATTAAGTACTTTCCGAGAAAAGAATTTTTTTTGACAGAAATACTTTCTGGATTGGTCATTATTAAAGTTTTAATTTCTAAAGCAAATGAAGAAATAGAAAATGCTAAAATTCCTAAAATCAAAAGAATAATTCTCATGCCTCAACCTCTGTTAAAAGTTTTTATTTAAAATATTTTTATACTTTTATATTATTATCTTCAAGTATGTCTTTTATTATCTGTGGTAGTTGAATATTTGGATTTTTATTTAAATAGTCTTTTAACCTCTCAGTAACTTCAGATTTTATTATTATAAGCTTATTTGAGCCTATTATTAATTCATATCTATCTACTGGAAGTAGATTGGAAAATGGAGTAAATATGTATTTTTCTATAATCTCAAGGGGATTATCTTTCTTTGATATTGCTTCATTTTTGTTTATTCCAAGAGCTGTAAAATAGTGAGCGATAAAGGGTAATTCAAATTCTTTTTCAAATTCTTCAATATTTTGAATAGATGGGTTTAATATTTTTGTTGTTGTTTTTACAATATCTGATAGATGGTAAAAATATGCATTCCCATAGTTTTGATAGAAAGGATCTTGATATTGGTATCCATCAATTATTTCTAATAGGAATTGTATAAGCATTTGTCTGTAATATGAAGATTTTATTACTATTTTTCCTTTTTTTATTAGTAAGTCTATTTTTCTTTTATCATAAATATGTTCATATAAAAGGTCTTCACCTTCTTCAAATTCTACACCAGGAAGTGTTCCAGCAGCCAGTATTAAAGAAAGTACACTGTTATTGACAGACAATGATCCTAGGTTTTTTGATTCCATATGATGTCTTATATACTTTGTAAGTTGTTGGTCTATTTCTTTGAGTTTACTTATAGGTGCAAGTAGTATTAATCTCATAAATCTCATATGGTTTTTTATGTCTTTTTCTGTAAAAGATGCTTTTTGGGTTAAAGTTAAATGGAGTAAACTTTCGCCTCCGCCGTAGACAGAGTTCCATACATAATCGTCTTCCTTAAAGTAAATGTGTCCAAGTTCGTGTAGGATAGCAGTAATTGGTGGTATTTTATCCCTAAAAGCAACTTTTTTATCTTTTATAAACGAAATACCTTTTGTTATACTTGCATATCCAGGATGAATATATTTCAAGCTTTTTCTATATTCTTCTTCTGAAATCATACCGTTTTCAAGCAGCATCTGTAAAAATTCTATCTGCTGAAATATTTCTGGGTTTTTATCTGTTTTTTGGAAAGTTTCTTCCCATGGGATTATTTCAACTTGTCTTGCAAATTTATACATATTAGGAAACATTTCTTCAAGTTTTTCTTTGTAGTCTGGATAAAGTTCTTCAATTAATTGTCTGACTGTTTTCATTTTCCACCTCTTGTTTAATTTTTCCAATGCAAATGGCTTCTAAAGTATTAACTATTCCTGTAAGGCTGAAAAAATTTCCCTTTATTTTAAAGGTTTCTTTGACTTTTGGATAATTATAGATGTTAATGCTTAGTGCCCACATATTCCATTCTTTTAAAGGAAAAATTTACTTATAAAACTTTTATATTATATTGAGTTCTTCTAGTTTATCCATTAATTGACTAATGCTCAATCCTTTTCTTTTTTCAGGATTCATATCATCCATTAAAAGTCTTTTCCAGGATGGTTTGCATTTTTCTATAAATCCTTTTTCATCTATTTCTATATTTACAGGTATTACAAGATCGTAACTTTCAGGTAGGCTGTCTGTTTTATCTCCTCTTTCATAGTAATGTTCTATCCAGACAAAGTCTTTTAATTTTATTGTAGGATTTTCTTTTTTCATTTTGTTAAAAAAGTCTTTAATAAAATATTCATAAGAGTTTGTTATTGATTGTCTACAATTTAATTTTTTAGCTTTAACAGACAAGAGATCTGTAGCTATAACTATATATTTTTTGTGTATTTTTAATACTTGTACTTCTACTGTTGCACACGGTTGTCTTCCTTCTCTATATATGTAGTAAGTGTATTCTGGATAATAAGCAATTGTTTCAAATTTTTCTAGAGCCTTCATTTTTTCTCCATTAATCTAAGTTTTAATTAAAAAACTTTTATATTTAATTAAGAAGGTTATTATCTTTTTTTTCTCCTGTGAATTTTTCTTCTATAATTACTTTTTCATCTTCTTTTTTAGGTGGTTCTTTTAGTTTTAACAAGATTTCTACTGGAGCCATTCCTATTTCAATTTTTTCGGGGTTATCTTTGCTTATGTAAAGACCAATCAAAGCAAGAAATGCAAGGTCTGAGAGCTTTTCCTTTGGTGTAGGGGTTCCATCTTTTTCAACTAGTTCTACGAAATCAAGAGGGTTAACAAATAATATAAAAATTCCTTTTTCACCTTCAGGCGAAGATGTTTCAACGGCAGCAGCAGGAACAGGGTCTTTGTCAATTCCAAATGTTTCTTTTAAAATTTCAAGTCTATATTTTTGTAGTTCTGCTCTTATTAGCTCTTGTTGGATGTAGGTAGGAGTAAAGTCTAAACTTTTAAGGACTTTTAAGACTGCCTGTAATCCATCTACAGTTGGATATTCTTTTTTCATAGTATTTCTCCTTTTATATTTTTTTATATGTTTTTTATATCATTATATTTAGTAATATTATGATTGTTTTAGGAAGACTATAATATTGTTTTCGTTTAATTGGTTACTTAAGTATTCTTTAATAAAACCGTTATCATGTTTAGGATCTATGAATATATTATTTTCTTTGAATGCTAATGTTTCAATAGGTTCATGCATATTTATTATTACAAGGTTATTTTCAGATGCTCGTTTTATGGCATTAATTACCTCTTGGTCTGTTTTATCTACTGTTTTATTTATTACAATGTGGTCAATTGCTATTATGCTATTTTCTTTTGTAGAAAAGTATAAAAGAAAATTTTTTAGTAGCTTTTTATATAGGCTGGAGTCTAAAAACTCAAGTACTTGAAATATGTGTATAGGTTTTTTAAGAAAAAGTGACTTATACTTTAACTTAAGATCGTGAAACATTTCTGATATTTCTTTAGGGTTTATATCTTTGTTTTTTTTCAATCTTTCTATTAGTTCAGGATAATCTATTGGTAGATATCTTATCAAGTGATTAACAGGAGCATGTCTTAAGAAGTATTCAGATCCCCCTGAAAATCCTGTTAGTATTGTTATGTTTTCAATACTGTTTTTGAATGTCTCTTTTGTTGCTAAGTAATGAATTAAAGCATTAGAGAATGTTGTTCTTCCACTGCCACTGTCTCCAACTACCTGTATTATTCCTTTTTTGGGGAATGTTGCTAGATTAATTGTAGGATATTTCTGTTCTTGTTTTTCAGGTTCTTCTACTATTCCTATTTCTTTTTTATTTTTTATAAAAATTTTAATCATGTTTTTATCCTTTAGATGTCTATTTTATCAAATGTCTATTATATATATTAAATATAATTTAATAAGTTGTTAATGTCTTCATAAAATATAGATTTTCTTGTTTTCATTCCTCTTAAAACATAAGCTGGGTGGAAGACCACATAGAATTTCTTGCTTCCTTTTTCTATTATTTTTCCTCTTATTTCATTCATCTTTATTTTATTTCCTAAGAATGCCTTTGCAGGCGTTGCTCCCACAAGGCAGATAATTTCAGGGTTTATTATGTTTATTTCTTCCTTTAA
This sequence comes from Hydrogenothermaceae bacterium, assembly GCA_015490675.1. GTDB lineage: Bacteria > Aquificota > Aquificia > Aquificales > Hydrogenothermaceae > Hydrogenothermus. The sequence continues at coordinate 123,338 of WFXI01000320.1, read as the reverse complement.
AAAAACAAGGCATTTTTCAATTTCATCTTTTTTAGGAGTTCTATTATCAGGAGGTCTGCATTTGTTTATATTTGTTATGTAAAAATCTTCTCTTTTGAATCCTGCACTTTCTATTGCATCTGTAAGAAGTTTTCCCGATCTTCCAACAAATGGAATTCCTTTTTCATCTTCTTCCCTTCCAGGAGCTTCTCCTATAAAAACTATTTTTGCTTTTAAATTTCCATGTCCAAAGACGACTTGGTTTCTGTTTTCACATAAATTGCAAAGCTGGCAGTTTTTTAATTTTTCATTTAATTTTTTAATCATTTTTTTATTTTTAACTCTTGTAGTTTTTTATTATAGTTTATAGATTAATTTTCTATCTAATTGATATTTTCTTTAGCTTTCTTTTATAAAAATATCTTTGATTAGAATTAGAAATATCATATCATAAAATTTTTTTATTTATCCTTAGAGGCATATCTAGTTTCTAATTATTTTATCCAAAGTTTTTCCTCCTTTTTTAATGTCTTCAAGAGATTTTCAATTTCTTTTTTTAGTTTTTCTAAAGGAACTTTTTCAAGAATTTCTCTTGGCATTGAAATAAATCCGTCAATTTCTTTGAAATAGAAGCTTATAAGATTTAGTTGATTTATTTCTTTTCTTTCTAAAGTCTTTATTTCTCTTTTAATAAAGGCTTCTTTTGATATTGTGTAGTTAACTTTGCTTTCAGGAAAAAGTGCAAGACCTTTTTGTATCAGATAGGGACCTTCATGTTTTCTTTTAATCTGGATTTGAGTTATTGGATTTACTGTTTTTTTCCAAATATAGTATCCATCAACAAAGAGGCCTGTTTCTCTTTTAATTTTTTCTTCATAGTAGCCAAGTTCATAGTTCATTATAGTCTCCTTTTGATTATAAATTTATAATCAAGTTTTTAGGTAATAAGCAGATTCTATGAGATTAATTATTTCCGGAAATTCTTCTTTTATAAATTCTTCGTATTTAGAGTCATCACAGTTAATAGTTGTATCTTCGCTTGTTTCTCCTGAGCCATTGTAATAAGATGAATGGAAGTATGTGTGCTGTATGCTGATGTCACATTCTCCTTCTTCATCATATATAACTCCTTTTATTTCTATTTTTTGTGTATAAATTCCATCATCAGTTATTTCATTCCATGCACTTTCTTCTTCAAATTTGAACTCTTTAATAGTTATTTCTTTTAGATTAAATCCATTTTTATTTAGAAACTCTTTTAAAAACTGAGACAGAAGTTCTTTTCTTATGTTTTCTTTTTCCTCTAAAAAACTTTTTTCTTTTTTTAAAAAGTTTTCAACAACTGTTTTCATTGTGTTTCTCCTTTAGTTTTATTTTTAGTTTTATTTAGAAATTTATTGGAATAGGTTTTCAAATTTTTCTATATTTTTTTCTATTTTTTCTGCTATTTCATTTTCCATTTTGGTTATGTTTTGGTAGTTCTCATCAAGAACTTCTATGTTTAAAGAAAATGTGTTGTTTTCAAAAGTTTGATAGTCAATGTCAATTAAGATTTTATTTTTTGTTTTAAAAACTAAGATGTGTCTATTTCTTCTTTCTCTATCAACTTTATCTTTAATGATTCCTAAAAACTCAAGGTGTGAAACAGGAAGGTTAAAAAATTTTATCTTTTCTACTTTGTTCATTCTATTCTTGTAATATTATTTTTTCTACTTTTTTTTGTAAATCGTAAGGTACAAGAACAAAACTTCCTTGTTTGACTTTTCTATCTTTTATTAAATACCCCCAAGTTATTCCATCTTCTCCTATGAAATGGATTATTATATGCCCTTTTTCTATTATTTTTGCAAGTTCGTTTACAAATTGTTCATCGTCTTGAAATTTATTTGTATAATCTGCCATTTCTATATTAATGTAGCCGTTTTCATCAAAGGAAACTTCTGCACCTTCAAATCCTTCAAACTTGCTTTTTTCAAGCATTTTGTTTAGATTTTCAAGTGCTTTTTCATTGATTTTTTCTGCTTTTCCTTCAAAATTTAAAGTAGAGTAGTATCCCATTTTTTTCTCCTTTAATTGAAGTTCTGATTATTTATGTATTTTTTCTATTTTGTAAAATTTATTATTTTTTTCTAATATATTTTTCATTTCTTTTGGTTTTTCTTCAAGAAGATTTCTTATGTAGGCAGATGTGTCATCTATTATTAAAGATTTATTTTCTTCAAGCATTATGTTCAAATAAAATCTGTAAAGCTTGTTTTTAAATTTTTTAATATTTTCTATTAGCTGTTTATCAAGTGGAAGTTTCTCATAATCTATTTCTGTATTTTTAAATAAAGAAGGAACTGGTTTAATGTAATCTGGATATTTTTCTATTATTTTTTTAATTTCTGATGCAGTTTCTTTAAGATCTTCTTTGTTGTTATTTTCATTATATAGATAGTAGTAAGAAAGGTTTTTATTGTTAAACTTTTGCTCAATTTTCTTTAGTTTAAGGATTTGAGGTTTTTCTATTACTTTGTCTTCAATTGCTTTTTTTACAATTTCAGGAGATTTAACAGTTAGTGTGACTGCAAATCTTTCATTTTTTTCGGGAAATCTAAAATAAGCATAGATAGGAGATTTTTCACTTTTTTGATAGCTCATAAAATATCCAGGATATTTTTTTAAAAGTTCTTTCATCTTTTTCTCCATTTAAAAATTTAAATTCATAACTTTTGGATTTTAAAGAATATGGGGAAACCTTTTAAATTCAAATTTACTAGTAGTTGGAAGATAAGTTTTCAAGGATTAAAAGCCAGAAACAGCCTTTTTCTTTTAATATCAATTTTCAAATTAATTTTCTTATTTTACATAACTTGTTTTTGTTAAGTTTTTTACTTTTTTTAGTATTTTTTCTTTTCCTTTTATGTGTTCATCATCAATAATTGCCTCATCTGTTTCCTTTAAAACTTTCTCAATTTTTTCCATAAAATATTCAATTTCATCTTCATAAAGGTCAATATCGTCAGATATTAAATGTAAATATTTTTTATAATTTATTTCTTTTCCATTTTTGATAGTGTGTTTATGAAGTTCTATTTCTCCATCATCAATCCATTCAAGAGTAAATTCAATTTCAGGATAGTCCTTAGAAACATTTAGCAAAAATTCATAGGGAGGACTCCAATGTGAGATAAATACAATATAGTTATCTCCTGTGTTAAGTGTTTGAGGTTCTATTCCTTTTGTTCCCCAGTGTTTATATGTAAAATCCACTTGTTCGTTCACATCTTTTAAATTTCTTGGAATTGGGATAAATCCTTCAAATCCTTCTTTCTTAAACTTTTCTATAAACTTTTTAATTATTTTTTTATTTTTTGATTTTAACGTAATTACTACATCTACATAGTTAGGCATAGTTGTTAACCTCCCTTTTTATTTTTTTGATTATAGATTTAGCTGTTTTAATAGGTATTCTATATAATTTCATTGCTCTTACCTTTTTTAAAAATAAATAAAGTGATCAATCTCAAGGTCTAATGGGATTACTGTATATCCTTTTTCTTTCAATATGTCGTAAAAGTTTTGTATTTTGCTTTTATAACACTTTCTCCTTTTCTTTTACTTTTTCTTTAATTTCATACTCAAAATCATTGATACGTTTCCATAGTTCTTCTGGTAATTCTTCTGATTCATATCTTTCTTTAAATTTTTGCCATTCTTCTTCCGTAAGTTCAGGTTTGTTACCTCTTTCTAAAAAATACAGAAATGCTACATTTTTGAAAACTTTTGGATTGAAGTCAAGATAGACTTCTTTGTAAATTAAATCTCCTTCATCATCAACTTTAACCTCACATACTACATTAGCCTTGTCGCATATAAACTCTGCGTAGTAAATCATTTCATCAGTAGATAAGTTAATAAAACTTATTCTTTTTTCTCTCATCTCTTGTTTAAGCTCATCAATGTTTTTTGCATTTAGTTCAATTCTTCCAATTAAGTCAAGTCCTTCTTTCAAACCTTTTTTAAACTCTAAAACAAAACTTCTTAAAGCATTTTCAAATCTTTCATCATTTTTTATGTAGTCAATAAACTCTCTAAGAGAGTAAAATTTTTCTTTTGAAGTTGTCACGAGCATATTATTTACCTCCTAAAGTGTTTTTATAATAGCTTTCAATATAGTCTTGAACTATTTCAGAAACTTTGTCTGCGATAATAAGGTCATCTTCCATTTGTTTTTTGATTTCTTGAAATTCATCATTTGTTAGTTCTTTTCCTAAAAACCATTCAAAATGTTCTTTTTCAAACCAGTTAGCAAAGAATATGTTTGGATAATTGTTAGGGTTAAATTCTTTTTTATTCATTTTTCTCTCCTTATATTTCATTTGGAATTAATTCGTAGACTATGTCAGACACATTGTCCATAATTTCAGAATATTCAAGTTCTTCTTTCAGCTTTTGCCACTGCTCATCTGTAAGTTTTTTTCCGTATGTTTCTTCAAAATATTCCTTGTCGTACCAATTTGGAAAGAGAACATCAGGAAAGTCATTTGGATTAAAAGTTTTATCTGCAACTATGTAATCTCTGCTGATAATATCTGCTATGCATTTTCCACAAAACCAATTTTGTTTATCTAAAGAAAAGGGAATGTGGGTTTTATAATTGCAAGAAGGACATTTAACTTCTTTATCAAAAACTTTTTTTCTAGCTTCATCTTTCTTATCTCTTTTCGTGGTTTATTCGTATAATACGAGAGATTGTTCTGTTATATCTGTATATTCTTCTTTAATTTTTTTAGGGAGTTTATTTTTAACCTCTATAGTGTCTAAATACCAATGTCCTCTAAGGAAATAATCCTCTCCGTAATCTCCTCCTCCCATTGCAGTTTTGTCTGAGTTTGTTAAAAGTGGAACAGGGTGAATTATGTAAACAAAACCATCAAAAATTTTGTGGAATGCTTTATCTTTTAAAGCAAGTTCTCTATACTTTTTAATGTCTATGTATTCTTTTTTATCGTGATTTATTACATAGCAGTCCCCTTTTAATACCTTTGGCTGCCATTTTTTATTTTCAGGAACATTATTCCAGTCAATTTCTCCCTTGTGATAATCACAAAGCCAGCCAAGTTTCTGAGGCTTGTTTAAAAGTTTGTTCATAACAGTGTTCACATAGTTATTGTCTAAATAAGAGTGTTCTAACAGTTTTGCTCCGTTATTTGCTTGCCAAGAAGATAGTCTTTTCAATCTTTTTTTATTTTTTCCAATTACTGCGTGATAGTATGCTCCCATCGTTTTTACCTCCTTTCATTGTTTTTCAAATCATCATCATCTTTTTCTTCTAAATTTTTGTCTTTTACTATAAATTCTTCTTCTTCTGGTGGTAGTGGTGGCTCATCATCTATCATTCTCCATTCTTCAAGTTTTTCTTTAAGTTTCTCTGGATATTCCTCGTGGTAATAGTCATAGTAGTCTTTTTGTCTTTGAAGTTCATCTAAGTATCTTCCAAGCTGGTCTTTCATTAGTCCCATTTTTGTTCTCCTGTATCTGTGTTTAAAATTTAAAAGAATAACTTTTAGATTTTAAAAAGGATGGGAAAGGTGGTTAGTTGTATTTTTTATTAAATTCTTTTGAAGTTTCTTTTAAAACTTTGAAGGGATCAAATCCGGTTTTTTCTATAATTTCTTCAGTTAGTTTTTTTTCATATTCTTTTAGTTTAGGAATTAATTCTTTTATTGCTTTTCTTGTTGTTAGCAAATAAGGCTGGATTTCTTTTGATGGGTTTAACTGCAAAGGAAGATATTCGAGGTAAGGTTTTTCTGTTATGTAAACATAAATTCTTGAGAATTTAATATCGGGGATTTTATTTGCTGCTTCTTCTAGAGCTTTTGTTAAAATGCTTATAAAACCTGGTTGCCTTTCTATTGTGTTCTTTAGCCATATAGAGATTTCAGTGAAATCCGGAATAAGGTTATATTCTGGCCATATGATTGCATCTGGAATTTTTTCTATTTTAAGGTCAGGATATTCTTTCAGAGTTTTTTTAGGGACTACTTCTCCTTTTATTAATGCTTCTCTAACCCAGTCTTTATGATTTGTCATTCCTGTCAGAAAGAAGTGATCAAAGTAAAATTTTAGAATTTTCGCTTCTCTTTCTGACATTTTTTCTTGTTTTTCTAAAATTTTAAATATTTCTTCATATTCTTTTTGTGTTAACATCCAAGGGGGCAAAACTTTTTTCATTATTCTTCTCCTTTGACTATAAAATAATTTTAAGAATGATTTTAATGTGTCGAATATTATTTTTATGGACGAAAAAGAATTAGGATATTTTATAGGACAGTTAATCGGCTTTTTGGTAGGTAGTATTTTGCTTTATTTGGTAGTCAGGATTTTCCCTATTCACTTTTAGCTCGTCTTCTCCAAAAATCCACATAATCATCCAAAAGGCAATACTTAGTAAAGTAGTACCTAGAACGAGTATTATTCCTTCAAATAGTTTTTTCCAGAATTCTTTAGATCTTAGGATGTCCATTGTTTTGAACATTGTGTATTTCCATTTTGGCATAGCCATTTCTCTTTCAAAAAGTTTCATTTTAATCTCCTTGTAGGAAAAAATTTACTTATGAAACTTTTAGATTTAAAAAGAAGAAGTTTTGAGTGTTAAATTTTGTGGAGAATTAAATTTAAGATTTCAAACTTGTAATTTTGCGAGTATAGTATCTGTTTCGAATTCTTTTATTTTAATTTGATATATGTTTTCAAAGTAGTAACAGTTGTATGTTTTTTCATATTCTTCTTCTGGCATTAAATCTTCTTCAATTAAGTTGTAAAATCCTGGTCCATTGTTTTTTTCTGTTATGTCATAAAAGTAATAAGGGATATTTGAGAGGTCATCTTTATATATTTTCCAGTTATCTCCATCTCTAAATAAGGTAGGGGTTTTACCATTAAAGGAAAGTAGGCCGTATCTTTTATACCACCCGTAGGAACTGTAAGGAAAAGTTTTTGTAAAGTCTATGAATACATCGTAACATCCATCTTCAAAAAATATTTTTCCTTTTTCTTTTAATGCATTTTTTAGTTTGCCAGCTTCAATATAAGTGGCAAATTCATCGTTTATTTTTATTGTTATTTTTTTGTTATTATCTAAGTGTTCTATTTTTTTAAGCAATTTTTTTATCATATCTTCTCCTTTTTTAAATTTTAATGATTATTTTTTCAATTTTATTGGGTGTTTTCCCTTTTTCCTGAAAATTTTCAATTCTATAAAGTGTCTTAATACTAGTGTTACTATTGTTGATGTAATCCAGGTAGTCAGTAAGAGATTATATTCAAATTCTATGTTTTTCCCTAGGAGTTTTAGTGTTATAAGTATAATGCTGCTAAGTGTTATTATTCTTATAAAAAGTAATAAAGTTAGTAATCCATATTTTTTCATTTTTTACCTTTTTATTTTAATTTTTCATTGACAAATTTTATTCGCAAAAGCTAAACCCTTTGACAGTACATATATCTGTATCTTCTTTTTTTTCTTTTTCTTTATCTTTTGAAGTATTAAATAAGGATAAATTTTCTTTTTTTTCATTTCTTTTTATATAGTTATATTTTTCCTTTAGAGATTTATGTATAAAGAATTTTCTTCCTATTTTTTCTTCTAAAAGTATTATTCTTTTTCTATCGTATTCAAAATTTTGGTTTTCAAATAAAAGTTTTATTTCTTTTTCTTTTGCAAATATACAAGGGAAGCATCCAACTCTACTACATCCCATTTCATAAAGAGGATTTGGTTTTATTTTTTTCTCTTTAAGATAGTTAAAAACATCTTCCACACTCCAGTAGAGTATAGGACGAAAGACATCTGTTTGGGTTAAAGGATTGTTTTTGTCGTATTGGGAGTATTTACTTCTTGTAAGTGATTCATCTGCCCTTACTCCAGTAATAACAAGTATTTTTGGATTTTTAGGTAAGGAATTTTTTATTTTTATAATCTGGTCTGTGTTTTTTATGTTTTCTATATTTTTTTTCTTTCCTTTTAGTATATTTAGTATTTCCTTTGCAGGTTCTATTTTAAGTAGATTTGTGCAAAATCTTGCATATGGAGATGGAAAGAATTTTTTTTCTAGAATAAGTTCTGAGAAGGTCTTTTTAGGTGTTATTCTCCATATTCTATGCTTTAATTCTTGTTCAAGATATCTTATGTAATCTAATGTAATAGTTGATTCATTGCCAATATCTATAAAAAAGACTTTTATTTTTTCTTTTGGAAGATTATCAAGACACCAAAGTAAAGTAGCTGTTGAATCTTTACCTCCAGATACAGCCACATAGTACATATCATAATCTGATTTAATTTTATTGAGTAGCTCGTTGTTTTTCATTTTTTTTAGCCTTTTTTTCTAGATTTATTTTTTCTTTTAACTTTTTATATTTTATATATGTATAAATAACATCTTGTTTATCTTCCTCAGGTAATTTTGTTAGAGATTCTGTGTTATTCCTTTTAAAAATATTTTTAATATGCATTTTTAGGATTTTCATTTCTTCTTTTAAAGAGATTGGATCTTCTGGGACATTTTCAATATCAAAAGAAAAATCTTCACATTCTTGAGTGTAATATTGTTTTATTTTGTCTACTTCAATTTTTATTTTTTTATCTTTTACAGATATTACATAAAAAGTGTTTAGACTTGTAAATATAATGTCAGAAACCTCAAATTCTTTTATAGCATTTTCAAGGATGCTTTCTAAGTTTTTTCTTGAATTTATAATTTTGTCAATTTTACTTATCATTATTTCGTTTATTTTTTCTTTGCTTATATCTTCTGAAAAATGAGCTATATGTAAAAGAAAATCAATTGCTGCTATTTTTTCAGGGTGTTTTTTTACAGTTATTATTTTTGCTACTTTTTCAGGTTGTTTTCTGTAAACTGCAACAGGAGAGTAATTTTCGTTAAGGTAGATTTGTAGAATATTTTCTTGAGAATGTTTTTTTGAGTATATGATTGCTTTAATTTCTTTTTCAGTATAGTTTTTCAGCTTGTTTAAGTCTTGCTTATACTGGATTTTTTCTTTTTCTAATAGAACTTTGATTGCGGTTTCTTTGATATAAAGTTCATTTTTTAATGGTTTATTTTTTAAAAGAGGAAGAAGAAGATTGCTGTCAAAAAGGTTTGAATATGCATTTAAAGCGGGATGCTTTTCTAAATATTTCTTATCCACTTCATCTGTAAAAAATAGTTCAAACTTTGGAGATGTTTTTTCAAAAAGGGGTAAAGTTTTCATTGTTTCTTTTCTCCTTAAACAGATGTTAATTTTCTTTTTGTAACTTTAGGTTTTTTACTTTCTGGTTTTGAAGCAGGAATAAATCTTCCTCTAGCCATTTTTCTCATGTGTTCTATTTCTTCTTTTCTTGTCATATATATTGGAATTACAGACTCTTTAGCCTCCTCTAAAGAGCATCCAAGTATGTAAGCATTTTCAACAAGAGCCTTAATTTCAGCCCCTGTAAAGTTTTCTGTATTTACAGGAGTGTATTTAACGCCGTATTTTTTGCAGTAGTATTTGAGCATTTCTTCTCTTTCTTCTTTATTTGGAAGATCAACAAAGAATATCCAGTTCCATCTTCCACTTCTTGTAAATTCAGGTGGAAGTTTTGAAATGTCGTTTGCTGTGGCTATTACATAGACTCCAGAATTTTTATCATTAAGCCAGGTTAAAAATTTTCCAAAAACTCTTGAGCCTGTTCCGCCATCTGTTTTGTCAGATGAGTTAATACCAGAAAGTCCCTTTTCCAGTTCATCAATAAATAATATGCAGGGAGCCATAGCCTCAACAGTTTTAAGGGCGTGAGATATGTTTCTTTCAGATTCTCCAACAAGGGAACCAAATATTGCTCCAAGGTCTAGAACGATTGTTGGAAGTTCTGTTATTTTTCCTATTTGTTTTGCCAGTAAAGATTTACCTGTTCCTGGTATACCAACAAGTAAACTTCCTTTTCCTATGCCTGATTTTATTGCTTTTGTTATGTAGTTTTTTGCAATATCTAGTCCTTTTATTTCATCAATATCTTCAGGGTCAAATATTTCAAGCCCGGAAGTTTTTTTGACGAGCTGTTTCTTTTGCTCAAAAATGTCTTTTAAATCAATAATATCTTTATCCTTTAAAGATATTGAAATTGCTTCTTCAAACTCGGTTAGAGTTAGACCTTTTCCTGCTTTTGCAAGATTTTTTCTTAGATTTTCATCATTTTTCAATTTTTCTTTAAAGTTTTCATCAAAGCTTTGTTCTTTTACAGTTTCTATAAGTTTATTTTCTAACTCTTTTTCACTAGGTAAAGGTAAATCTATTATTGTTATATATTTTTCTATTTCTGTAGGAATTACTGGATTTGGAGATATTATTATTATTTGATTGAAGTTTTCGTTTTCTATGGCATCTAGTAGTTTTCTTGCTATGAATATTTCATCTAGAAATCTATGATAATCTAGTAGCACCATTACTGTTGTTAATATTCTAGGGTCTAGTATATAGTTTAGTGGTAATTCTGCTATTGATTGTGTTTGTTCAGATACATCTTCTATTACTTGTTTCTCAATATTTGTTAAAGTTTCTTTGTTTAATGAATGTATTTCTTTTGTTATACTCCATATTCTTAATGTTTTTACTTGTTCTTTTAATATATTGTCTAGTATTTTTATTGCTCTTTTATATTCGTGAGTATTTATCCAAATACAGGGGGTATCTGCATTTAAATAGGTTTCTATTTTTTTCATTTTGAACTCCTTTTATGTTGTTGGGTTGGTGTTTTTTCTTTTTTTTCTTAATTTTAATTTGATTATAAATTTATAATCAAATTAGAGAGAGGAGTAAAACATAGTTTTCTCAAACTCGATGGCTTTTTTTCTTGTCTTGAAAGGTCCATAAACTTTTTTATTTATTAAAACAATCCATTCACATTTCCAAGATCTTGTCCAATTTGCTAATTTACTTTCATCTGAGAAAATTTTTCTTATGAATTTAAATATTGCTCTTAGCAATATATTTTTCGGGTATATATAGGAAAATCTCTTTTTATTTGTAGTAGAGAAATCTTCTTCGTTAAAGATTTCTTTTAAATCTTCATCTAAACCATATGCTTTTCCTGTTTTATCTATTTCTATTATCATTTATAAACCTCTTTTTATTTTATTTTCTGTTTTTGTTTTTTTGTAGAATTCTTCTTTTTTTATTTCCTTTTTAATATTACCTAATTTGTTTTTTAAGTTTTTTGTTTCTATAAAGCATTCGTTTCCTTTAAATCCAGAAGTTTCTATATAAGTCTCTCCTGTATTTAAATCTATTTCAATTTTTATTTCTTTCATTTATCTCTCCTTTTTTTTGGATTACTTTATAAATCTTATTTGTATTTTTCCGTTTATTTCTTTTTCTATGCATTTATATCCTTTTTTCTTCATTTCTTTTTTTGCTATTTCTGCAGTGTAATGTGCTTTGACTTTATTAAGTTCTTCTATTTTTCCCCATTTTCCATTATAATTATCAAATGCTACACTTCCATCGTCTTTTATTACTGCTGGATATTTCCATCCTGGCAAATTTATTCCTAATCCTTTTTCAGTAGTTGAAAATAGTTTATGGACTCCTTCTGAATAACTAATATTTAGTTTGTTTAGAACTTTTATAAGTGTTTTTTTATCTTTTAATTGAAGATCAATTTCTGAAGTGTGACTCATTTTTTTACCTCTTAAGAATTAATTTGTATTAAAAAAACTTTTAATTTTTAATACAAAAAGTCATTTATAGATATATTTTTTCTTTTAAGATGTTTTCTTAGTTTTGATAAGGCTTTTTTTTCTATTTGTCTTACTCTTTCTTTTGATATTCCTAGATGGTTTCCTATTTCTTTAAGAGTTTTTTGATTTTCTGCTAAAATTCTGTAATGTATTACATATTTTTCTTTTTTTGTTAACTCTATATTTATAGCTTTAAATAATATTTCTTTTAACCTTTTTCTATCTATTTCTTTTTCTACTTCTTTCATGGAAAATCTGGAAGGTATTGTTTCATGCCTTGTAAATGTTTCGTTATTTTTTGTTTTTATCTTTTCATCTAAGCTTAAATATGAAGTTATTTTATGAGCAATGTATTTATTTATTGTATTTTCTTTTAAGTTTAGTTCTTTAGATATTTCCTTTATTGTTTTTTTTTCTTTAAGTAATTTAAATATTTCTTTTTCTCTTTGTTTCGTTAGTTTTGCTGATTGTAATCCCCCTAAGGAATTCTTACTTATTTCTTTGTAAATAAAATCTTTTATATGATATGCAGCATAGGTTAAAAATTTTGTTCCCTTTTCTGGATTATATTTTTCTTTCGCTATTACTAATCCTTCTATTCCTGCAGATATTAAATCTTCTTTATATTCTTTTGTTTTTGGGTACTTTTTTACTATTTCATTTACTATTTTATAGATATACTTTATATCTTTGCTTATATCTATTTTTACAGATCTTTTTCTTTCTATTTTTTGTGATGTTCTTGTTAACATTTTTTCTCCTATATGATTAGTTATATTATTTGTTCAAAGACTATCTTTTTGATTTAGGTTTTATAAATTTTGCTTGTTCTAGTGTCTTTTCATATTCCTTTAAATTTTCTATTGTTTCTATTATGTGTTTTATTTCTTTAAAATTTTTTATTAATTTGTACAGAGTGTATAGATTAGATCTACCTTTTGAACTTTGAAGACTAGATATTATTAAACCTTTTCCCTCTATAGATGCTTCTAATTGATATGTCATATATTTTCCATTTTTATAGTACTTGTGTAGTGAAAAGGATGTTTTGTATACTAGTTCTTCATCTTCAAAAAGATATAGGTACTTTTCTCTTATACAGAGACTAGCTCCTTTTCTAATTTTCCTTAAATATTTATTTTTTAGGTCTATTATGTTTTTCATTATTTTCTTTTTCTATTATTTCTTTTATTATTTCATTTATATGTTGGTTTATACTTCTATATCCATTTTTTATTAACCAAATTTTGTATTGGTCTAAAGTCTTTTTATCTATTCTTATTGATAATTGAATTATTTTTTTATCTTTCAATTTTCTTTTACTAAATAACTTTATGAATTTATGATGTCATAATTTCATAATAAGTTTCTTTCTTTTTAAAGTCAATAATAGAAGTTAATAATTATTGAAAATAATTTTATTTGCAGTATTATAGAGATATGGGACTGTCAAGTATGTTTAAAAAAGGCTTTCTTTTTGCTAAGAAATTATCTTTAAAGGATAGAAGAATAATACTTATAAATCTTAGAAAACATTCTGATAATGTAGAAGATATGAAAAGAATTTTAAGTGATTATATAGAATTTCCTAATTTTAGTTCTATATATGATGAGTATAATTTTTTTATTGGTTTCATGATAGGGATTTCTTATATAACAAGAGAAGATTTAGAAGATGAATTAATAAAATTAAAGAAAATTCTTAATATACTTGATATTCCAGATTTGGACCAATATTATATAACTGCTAATAGGTATTTTGACAAAAATTATGGCAAAGAAAGGGTTGTTGTATCTTTAAACCCGAAAAAGGGAGCTTTGGTTAAGGCTAAGACAAGAGTTCCTAAGATTAAAGATTTTGAAAAATTAAAGGAAATTATTGAAGAGTTTAAGGATCTTTATGCCCTTTATAAGAGTGTAGAGGGCCGAAGATTTAGATTTTTTGAGAAGATTTCTTGATATTATTTTATTTATAAGGAGTTTCTTATGGATTTTGTTAGGATTAGGTTAAAGCATAAAGAAGGATTTTTTACTAAGTCTGTTGTAGATTATAAGACTTTTTTGGAAATAAAAGACAGAATAGAATCCTTGTTTTATAATTTTGATTTTGAAGTTGTGGAAGCCTTCCATTCTGAATATGAGGGTTTTTATGAAGTTTTAATTAAGGATTTTTCTGATTTAAATTTTATTTTGTATGCTAGCTTAGATTTAGATAGTGTTTACATTGGGAATATTATTGATGAAGAAGGTGTTTCTTATACTAAGAGTAGAGTAAAAGAATTAAATGGGTTTATTTAATATAAAAATAAGTTTATGAGTCTGGCCGAGACCTATTACATCTTCATTTTTTAATATATGTTTATTTTTTATAGGTTCTCCATTTAAGAAGGTTCCATTTGTTGAGTTTAAATCTTCAATAAACCAAGAACCTTCTTCAAAATATATTTTTAAGTGTTTTCTTGAAATTGTTTTATATTCTGATAAAATTTCCTTTAAAAATTCATTTCTTCCAATTATGCAAGGAGATTCAATTTTATATTCTTTTCCTTCAAAGATAACTAGTGCTGTAGGTTTATTCTCATTATTTTCTTCTTGAGGAGTTACACTTGATATATCTTCTATACAATTTGAGCATATTATTGCACTTTCTGGGTTTTTTCCCCCGCAAGATGGACATATCTTAAACATCACATAATCCCCACTATTAGATTTCCAATTATTTGAACTTTTTTATCTTTTTCTTTATTTAACCAATTTTTGTAATAACTTTCATTTTTAAAAATAGTAGCCTGTTGGTTTTCTGATCCTTTCCATATCATATTAGAAGGTTTATCTTCTACAAAAGGTTCACTAATTAATAAGGAACATAAATCTTTTATCCATTTATACTTTTTAAGTATTTGTTCTTTTTTCATACCTGAGTAAATTATAATATCTTCAATGCCGAGTTCTTTTAGACCTTCAAGTATATTTTTTAGAGCATTTGCTTGCTGAAAAGGCTCTCCTCCAGATATTGTTACTTTATCTAAACCTGATTCTTTTACTTTTCTTAAAACTTTATCAGTTGTTGTTAGAAACTCATCTTTTAATTCCCATGTATGTTTAGACATACATCCTTTGCATTTAATATCACAACCTTGAAACCATATTCCGACTCTTTTTCCCGGTCCAAGTGTTTTTATAGGATGTAAAATGCAGTTTATGTAAACTTTCAATTTAATTTCTCCAAATTTAATTTACCATCATCTATGTATAGTTTTATGCTGCTTTCTGGTTCTACATCCTGTTCAAAAAGAAGCTGGGAAATAGGGTTAACAAACATTTCTTCAATAGAGTTACCTATTCCTCTTCCTCCCATTGATAAGTCAACTGTTACAGTATCAAGAATATCATCAATATTTTTAATTTCTATTTTTATATTCTTATCCTTTTCAAGCTTTTTAAGAACTTTTGCTATCATAGATTTTGCTATTTCTTTAGCATCATCTTTTTCTATAAAATTAAACACTACTATATTTTTACCAATTCTATTTAAGATTTCTGGTCTTCTTAGTTCTTCTTTAAAGTATCTTTCAATGTATTCATTTGCTATTTTCTTGTTTTTTTCGTATCCGTTAGTAATTGTCATTTGAGAAGCTCCAAGATTTGAAGTAAATATTATTATGCTTTCAGAAAAGTAAGCTTTTTCTCCCCTTCCTGAAGTTAAAACTCCTTCATCTAAGAGTTGTAGCATTATATCCATTACCCTTGGATGTGCTTTTTCTATTTCATCAAATAAAACTACAGAAAAAGGATTTTCCCTTATTTTATTTATAAGTTCCCCTCCTTGTTCATAACCGATATACCCTGGAGGAGCTCCAAGAAGTCTTTGGTCTGAATGATCGTGTCTAAACTCTGACATGTCAAATCTAATCATTGCATCTTCACTTCCAAATATTATTTGGGCTATTGTTTTGGCAAGTTCTGTTTTACCAACTCCTGTAGGTCCTGCAAAAAATAAAACTCCTTTTGGTCTTTGAGAAAATGTTGAGAATTGAGAACCTGAAAGGTTAAAAAATGCCCTTTTAATTATTATAGATGCTTTTTTTACTGCTTCATCCTGTCCTTTGACTCTTTCTTTTATTAATTTTTCGATGTTTTTTATCTTTTCTTTTTCAATGTTTTCCCAAGGATTTTCTTTTATTCCTGTTTTATAAGTTCTTATAGCCTGAGATATGTTTTCTGGTTTTATATTATTTTGTTTTGCTATCTGAAAGACACTTATTATTTCCCTTATATACATACCATGAGTTTTATCCGTTATTTCATTGACAAGGTTGTCATCATTTTTAGAAAATGCTTGAAGAATTTTCTTTATAGCTTCTTTTCTAACTAAAATATCAGGTTTTTGAATTAGGATTGATTTTATTTTAGGTTTATCTATATAGAACCATGAAGGGAAGTCTCCTTCTTTATCCAAAAGGTGAAAAATTAAATTATATTTTGTTCCCTTTTCAGATTTTACTTTTTTTGTTTTTGGATCTATAGCATCTTTAAATATTTTAAATAAGAATGTTCTAAAATCTTCACTAGATAATTCTTCAATTCTGGATGCAAAATTTACAATCAGGGCTACAGGATATTTATCATTTTTTATGTATTTTCTTATGACTTCATAATCACTTTCCAAAGTAGCTTTTCTATCCTTGTTTAATATTTTTTCTCCTACAGCTTCATCAAATATATTTTCATTTCCATATACATGGAAAAACCCAGATAATGGTATATAAGATATTACTTGAGAATATCCTTGTTTTTCCACAAGCCATCTTCCTAAAAAATCTGTAAGATTTAGTGGTGTGTTTTCATAAAAGTAGCTATCGTATATATTTCCTGATATTAGGAAGTTGGAATTTTGAGTTAGAAATAAGTCAAGCTCTTTTACCCATTGCATTTTTATTTCCTTTTTCTTCATTTATTTTTTTAACTTCCTGGGCATAAACGTAATTTATACCTTCTTCAAGTTCATAGATGGTCTTTTTATTTTTTATCACTATACCTTTTTCTTTTAATCGTTCTTTTATTTGTTCAAAATCACTACACCATTTTTTCATTTTTTCTGTATCTTTTATTCTTTCATATTCAGAAGGTTTATAGTTTTCTTTATCGACTAACTTTACAAATTTGGATGTTATCTTTCCATTCTTTATTTTCATCATTATTTTGTAATTTATATCATCTGTATCTATATAAAGGATTTGGTTATTTTCATTTTCAATAATATAGCCTTTAAGAAGTAGTTGGTTTATTACTTCTTCTTTAACTTCTTCTTCTTGTTTTTTAGTAGTTTCATTTTCCATTAATGTTAATATTTCTTCTTTTAGTTCTTCAAATTCATTTTTATTTATTATGTCTTTATCAAGTGTTTTTTGAATTTTGTTTTTTAAAGTTTCATTACTTATGTTTTTCATAAATATTTTTAAATAAGATTTATATAAGTTTGTATTTCTTTTTTCTTCTTTTTGTTTATTTAAGATAAGATTTGTTTCTTCTAATAGGTTCTTTATACTTTCTTTTGGGTATGTTTTAAGGACCTCTAACGGTATATTTTTTATCTTAGATATTTTGAGTAGATTTTCTTCGGTAATTTTGTTCTCTTCTTTGTGTCTTTTTTCTACAGTTTTTGTTTCTTTTAGACTTTTTTCAATTTGTTCAAAACTTTTTTCTATTTCTTTTGAAAGCTTTATTTTTTTCATTTCTTTGTTTATTTTAGATTCTGCATCATCTACAAATTCGAAAAAATCTTCAATTAATTTATTTATTTCTTTTTCAACTTTTTTAAAGTTAACTTTTCCATATATTTTTATATTATTTCCCAACTCTTTTTTGTAATATCTTAATTTTTCATTTATTTGCTTTTCTTTATTAATTATTTGTATCAATTCTTTTTTAAGGTTGTTTTTTTTTGCTTTTAATTTAAGTTCTTTTAGAGTCTCATTACATTTCAGTTCTTTATCTAAGATTATATTTCTTAATATAGATATTAATCTATAATCCTGGGATGGAGGGTTATAGTCTGATATTATAATTGAACTCAATTTTTTATCCCCTTATATTTTTAGAATAATAAATGAAACATTATCTTTTTGCTCTTTAACTTTTAATTTTTGAATTATTTGGTCTGCAGCTGTTTCAATGTCACCTATAAAAAAATATTCCTCTAGTTCTTCAATATCAAATTCTTTCCAAATTCCATCTGTACATAAGAAAAATATGTCACCTTTATTAATTTTAATTTTTTTCATTTGAATTTCTTTTTCATTTACATTTGAAGTTATAGCTGATGTCAAAGCATTTGTATATTTATCAATTTGATCATAAGTTAACTGCCATAAATTCTTTTCCTTTTTTTTATAAACTCTAGAATCTCCACTATTGAATACAATACTTTCTTTTAATGAAATACCTGATAATGTAGTAGCCATTCCTTTATTTTGTGGATGAATTTCTTCTATTTGTTTTATTTTATTTTTTGCTTTTATTATTGCATCTTTTATTGAAGAATTTTCGTTTTCTTTTAAGGTTTGTAATACAGTTTTTGATGCGAGTTCACCAGAAGGAGCTCCTCCTACTCCATCTGCAACTGCTACAAAATTCCTTACATTATTTGAAGTTTTATAGGTATTCATATTGCCTTGCACTATATCTTCTATAAGTAAGCAATCTTGATTTATATTTCTTATTTTTCCCTTATTAGTATAGTATATAGCTTTCATTATTAACTTCCTATTAGTTCGTCTATTTCTTTTTTGTTTTCTATATAGAAATTTTTTGCGATTTTAAAATCTGTTATCACATATTCCCAATCCTTTAATGATATATTTTCTACATCAAAATTTAAGATATACTTTGCTTCAGATGGTATTAGATAGTCTTTATCTATATATAATGTTCTATAAATATTCTGTATATTGTTGAATTCTTTTTTTTCTATCTTATCTAATGTTTTTATATTTTGACTTATTTTTAAAAGTGCAGATATATCTTCCACTAACTTATGTAATTCCTCGTATCCTGTGTAAAGTAAGTTTTTAATTTCTTTTGGAACTAAGTTTTTTTCATTGTTTTCAAATATTTCTTCTATTTTTTTTATAGTTTTTTCTATATCTTGATTGTTTACATTTTCAGGTATGTTCCTTAGAGCATCTCTAACTAGTTTAAATTCTTCAATATCAAGATTTTTAATTAAGGTTTCTTCTATTTTGTCAAATTCTAATTTTTCTAAAGTATTGTTTAAAAGATTTAATTGTTTTTTTGTTATAGGAGTTATGAGTATTTCTACAAGGTTTTCTTCTATTGCTTCTTTATAATTAGTAGGCATTATGTTTTCAGGATTTATATAATTTGCTGTAACTCTTATTGAGAAGAGCTCATTATTTGTTTTCTTTTTAATATCAGAGTATATTTTAAAAGATTCCTCTAATTTTTTATCTTTAAGATATTTAAATAGTTTTTCTCTTTTATGGTAAGAGTTTAAAATATAGTATATTTGATTTTCTTCATTTGTTAGTGATTTTTTATTCTTTCCTTTATAAAGTATTCTGAGTAAATTTAAAGCATCAAAACTTATTCCATATATTTTAGGAATTAAATTTGGTGCAAAAAGTTTTATAACAGCAACTCCAAGTAATATATTTGATGATTCTTCTTCTATAATTTCTGAAAGTTGTAGATCAAGTTCTACTTCACCATTTTCCATTAATTGTTGATTAATATATCCTCTTTTTACAAATGTTATAAATTTTTGGAAGGTATCTTTGTCTTTTGTAGCTTCTTTTATTAATTCTTCAAGTGTATTAAATTTTTTACCAAGAAAATTATACTTGGTTACATTTTTGCTTTCTTTGAAAGAATAATAAACTTTCTCTTCTTTTCCCTCTAACCAGTTTTTAACTTGACTGTAACCCCATCTGTATTTTCTGTTTTGAGTTAAAAGTCCTTGTAAAAGTGTTTTTACATCATCATCTATATCTTTACTTATTTCAACAGATTCAGAAGTTATTTTAAACATTATTGTTTGAGGATTTAACCCTTTAAAAGGATTTTTATGTAGAATTTCTAGAATTATCATTCCTAAAGACCAATAATCTACTTCTTGTCCTATAATTCCTGTAAAGCTTTCAGGAGCAGAATATACAGGTGTACCTTTTATTTGTGTCAATTTCTTTGTAGCATTATTATCTAAGACAGATGATATTCCAAAATCACTTATTGCAAATATTAATGGATTTACACTTTTAACAAGTATATTTGTAGGTTTTAAATCCCTATGAATTATTCCTTCTTGGTGTATATATTTAAGAGCTTCATTTATCTGTGATACTAATGTTTTTATTTGTGTTTTGTTTGCTGGGGATTCTATAAAGAAATCACCAACAGATCCATATTTAGCGTATTCCATTATCTCATAGTATCTGTTTTTTTCTCTATCAAATCCAAAATCAATAACTCTTATAATGTATGGATTTTTTTCTGAAAGTTTTTTTATTTTTATTAAAATTTCTTCGTTTATAGTAATTCCTTTTCTATATAATTTTAGTATAAAGCCATTTTCCAAAAGGTAAATATCAGCTTCTGACCCAAGAGCAGGGAATTCTTTTATTATTTTATTTTTCTTAAAGTTGTTTAATTTTTCGGTAAGAGGTTTATTGGTGTTTTTTTCTATTATTGTTTTTTCATTATTATTTAGATTATTTAGGTTTTCAATAATAGTTTTATCGTTAAAATTTTCCAAAACTGTTCTTTCATCTTCAAATATTGTTTTTTTAATGGTATTTTCTAAAATGGTTCTTTCATTATCCATAATTAATCCTTTATTAGTTCAGGAAATTCTTTTTTTAACTCTTTATAAAATTCTGTATTTATTTTTTCCATTTCTCTTTCAAATCTGTTTTTTTCTTTAATATAGTCTCTATAAGGTTTTCTTGCTGCAAAAGTTAAAAAAGCAATGTAGGTAAACATAAAGAGCAATGAGAAGGAAGAAGGTAGTAAAAACAAAATTATTTTATTAATAGAGTTTTGAAACAAAATTTTTAACAAAATTTCAAGAAATAGTCCTATGAAAAAACCTATTAATCCATAATAAAAAGTTTTAATAATTAGTTCTTTTTTATTTTTAGGTGCTTTATCAAGGATATATTTAATTAAGTAATTATTTATTTCTTTTTTAGCTTGTATTAATTTTTCGTTAAGATTTTTTTTAGTTTTGTGCTTATCGTAAATTTTTTTATGTATCTCTTTAATTTTTTTTAATTTTTGTAAGTCTTCATAACTTGAAGATATCCAATCTAGCTCAAAACCAAGTTTTTTTCTAACTTCGTAAGGAATTCTCATATATTCCCAGTAA
Source organism: Hydrogenothermaceae bacterium (assembly GCA_015490675.1). Taxonomy (GTDB): domain Bacteria; phylum Aquificota; class Aquificia; order Aquificales; family Hydrogenothermaceae; genus Hydrogenothermus. Next base: position 102,206 of record WFXI01000320.1, on the reverse strand, counting down.
TTTTCAAATTCGAATTCTTTGAGTATTTTTATTCCTATTTCTATATCTTTGTAATCTTTAGCGTTAGGAAAATCCTTAAAGTAATTTTCCATTAATATCTTTTTATATTTTTTTGGTAAAAACGGATTTATGAAAGCATCAACTTTGTATTTTTTATAGTCTTTTTCTTTAAGCATTTTCATTTTTCCCAAATTATTTCTAATATTATAGTATTAAATAATTAGTTATGTTAATAACTTATAAATTGTAGTTTTCTTTAAGTTTCTTTCTGCTATTTCATCCAGATATTTTGAAATTATGTTTATTAGTTCTTCTGTAGTCATTTCTTGATTTTGTTTATTTTCTATGTGTTTTAAGAAATCTTTTAGTTTTTCTTTCTTTATTTTTTCAGAGTATTCTTCTATTATTTCTTTATTGAATATGTGGCCATATTTAGAATCTTCTTTGGATAAAGTTTCTTTAATTTGTATTTCCGTAATATCTTTGTGTTGAGAAATATATTTTATACTTTCTACCAGTATATTTTTTTCTTGTTGTATATTTGGAAAACTAAGCATTATTTCTGATGAGATAATGTCAAAGTATTTTTGGTTTCTTTTTAGGATTGTTAGACATTTTTCTTTGTTTTTGATCTTTTCTGATGCTTTTTCTATTTCTTTTATATGATGTGGGAATAGATTTCTTAATCTCCCTGAGATTTGGGTTCTAAATTCTGCGTTTTTTGGAGTTTCAGTTAAAATTCCATAAGGTATATAGTAAAAACTTATTCCTTTTAGTATGGCTTGTGCTGTTGTTATTATAGATTTATTATTTTCTAATTTATTTGCTTCATCTATTATTTCTTTTTTCTTTTTCTGGCTTAATTCTCCAGTTATTTTTAAATTATTATTGTCTTTCAATAATTCAACAGAATCTTTGTAATTTGTTGTTATCAATATAGGTGTGTTATTTAAGCTACAGAAATTTTTTACTTTTTTCATAGTATTTAAAGTAGTTGATGCATTTTTTGATATAAAGTCAATAAATTTTTCGAAGTCAAAGTTTGTTATTTGAATGTATTTTTCTATTAATTGTTTTATAGTTCTCGTTGCTCTTTTTAAATGTTTGGATATTATGGGCATATTTAATGATTCAGAAGCTTGAAATATAGCTGAGTATATATTTAGTAAGTTTGTTTTTTCTTGAAAAATGTCGTTATATAATTGTGGATTATTAATTATAGATTCTAATTTTGGTTCTATTTTTAAGTCCTCTTCGATTTCCATTAAGAAATTCTTATAAGATGATAATGATACAGGATTAAATTCAATTCTGTTGTCCTGAGTGTTTTCTATTATTTTTATATCTTTTTTTATCTGATCTATAAAAGCACTTTTAAGGTTTTTTCTTTCTATGTCTAATATAGAGAGTATTTCTTGTGTGATTTCATTTTTTAATTTTAATCTTATATTTTCTAGTTCTTTTTTTCTTACATTTAAGGAAGTTTGTTTTATTTCTTGTTCAATATCTTTTAATCTAAAGTATCCTATAGGGTTGATTTCAATTATAAATTTCTTTAGTAAGTTTTCTTTATTTTTTTCTGTTTCTAGAACTTTCCTAAGTGCACTTAAATATTCTATTTTGTTTACGATGATTTTATTTATTTTAGCATTGTTTAGAGATTTTTCTTTTGTAGTTATATTTATTGTTTTTATCATTTCAGAATCGTTTAATATTTGACTTATCAAATAATGTCTTATTAAAAATTTTTCTTTTTTTATTCTTTTATTTTCAACATTGAATTGATTTAGTAAATTTATTAGATCTCTAAATCTTTGGAAGTTGGATATTATTCTTGCATTTTTTATCATTTCATTGAATATTGAAGTTTCTATAAAATTTGTTTCTAAAACTATACTGTTTGTAAGTACAGAATTATTTATATCTTTTGAGTTTAATATTCTATCTATACCTTTTATATCTGATAGTTCACTTAAGCAGTCAATAAGTTTTATAGATATATTTTTATCTTTTTTTCCTTTTCTAAAATTTTTTTCATTTACTTTTTGTCCTATTATTCCCGTTTCTTTTTGTATTATAGATATTTCATCTATTATATTTTTTGTATTTGTATTTTCCGTATCTTTATTCTTTTGATTTTCATTTAATTTGTCTATGTATTTTTGAAGATTAAAGTGTTTTCTATGGTATGCAGATAATAGAACTGCAGCTTTTGTTTCTATATGGGTATTTTTATCTATTTTTATTGATTTATCGTATCCAAATGCAGCAAGTTTAAGAACTTCTTTAAATGTTAGTTTTTCTTCAAATAATCTTTTATATGACTTAGAAAAACCTTGTAATTTTGTTGTATCTTTGTGTACTTCCTTTTGTAATTTTTGTATTATTTTTTTATGAGGGTTTACAAAATATATAATATCTTTTGTATCGTTTGATATTGGTGTTGCTGTCATTAACATTTCAAATCCAAGAATTTTTTCTTTTATTAGATTAGATTTAAATCTTTGATAAATTTTTGAAGTTTTAGATGAATGATTTTTTAGATATGAAGCTTCATCTAAAATGAGATTTATCAATAGATTTTGTTTTCGTATTTTTCTAGATAAGTTTCTTATTGAATCATTGTTTAACATTTGAAATCTGTTTTTAGATATTAGATATATGTCCCATGGGTTTAATTCCATTTTTTCAATATTGTTATTTTCTATTATCTTTATATTTTCTTCATCTAAACCAACTTCTTCAACTATTTTTTGTTTAGTTTCTATTAATAAATTTGCTTCTGTTATAAGTAGAAAAATTGCTTTCTTTGAATATTTTTCTAAATATTTTATTGCTATTGTATAAGCAACAAATGGCAAGGTAAATGTTTTTCCAGTTCCCACCTCTGAAGTATTTAATATTGTTATAGGTTGTAATTTTTTTGAGTTTTTTATATGGTCTGTTATATCTTTTATGTAAGAAAATGTAAGTATCTTTTGTGCTTCTGTTAATTCTATTTTAAGGTTGAATATATTTTTTATTTGCTCTAACTCTTTTAAGAATTCCTTGTATTCCTTATTAAAGTTTTCTTTTTTATAGTATTTATTTATTATTATTTCTCTTTCTAATTGTGATATGTATTGATTAAATAATAATAAAGATGTTCTTAAAGGTTGCAAAGTATAGATATTTTTATGTTTTTTGAAATTTTCTATTTTTTGGGAAAATGTTTTATCTGAAAACTTTTCTATTTCCTTTTTGTTTGAAAGTATTTCTTCCAGAGAGAAATTTAATAAAATATCTATATAATTTACTAAATCTTTTTTATTTGGTGTTGTTGTTATTAAAAAATCCCAAAGTTTTCCCAATTCTGTTAGTGGTTGAATTCCTTCTTTTTCTATTTTATCTAATTTTTCTTTATGTTCTTCGTTTTGTGGATTTAGTTGTTCATATACTAAAACAGATAATTCTTCTAGTTTTTCTTTTAGTTCCACTATTTTTGATTTTATTTCTTTTTTTATTTTCTCTCTTATGTCCTTTTTAAAAGGAAGTAGTAGGAAACTGGTGTTATCAAAACCTTTATATTCCTTTCTTTCTATGTCTTTTTGGATTTTTATTTTTTTATTTTTTCCTCTGTTTATTGGTGGTTCTATATTATCAAATAAGGGTACGAACATATTGTAGTTTTTAAATTCTTTTATAAATGCTAGGTTGTTTTTTAGTTTTATTATACTGTTTTTGAACCTTATATCATGTAGCTTATTTATGTTTCTCATTCCTTTCTTGTTTTCTGTAGTTAGTAAGCCATATTTTTCTATTTCTTTTTTTATTTTTTCTATATTCTTTTTTTCTTCTTTTATTGTTAAAATTGCATTTTTTACTATGTCTTTTGAAATTTTATTCATTTTTCCTCCATTTATATATTTGATTGTAAATTTATAATCAAACTTTAGATATTAATATTTTGTAGTTCTTCTTCTAAGCTGTTTATCTTTTTTAATGTTTTATCTATTGTTATTCTCGTTACTATATTTTCTTTATTTTCTATATATGTGAATATATCTTTTATTTTTTGTATTATAGAGGGCATTTCTGAATAGATTTTTGACATATTGTTATGTTTTATAATTTTGTTTATATATCCTTTAGACACTAGTTTTAAAATTTCTATTAAGTAAAGAAGGTTTGTATCATTTAGCGTTTTTTCTAGATGTATTAAAAGTTTTTTGTCTATTGTTCTATTTTCATTGTAGGAAAAAATATATTTGAATGCTTCAGATAAATTTTTAAACTCCTTTTTAGTGGTTTTATTTATTATTTCTAGCATATTTTTGTTTAATTCTAATAAGGCTTTTTGGTTATTTGATTTTATTATTTTTATTTCTTTAAGGGCATCTTCGAGTATTTTTATAACTTTTTTTCTATGTGAAAAATCTTGGCTGGTATATACGCAGAGATTTATAAAGTCATTTTTACAGAATAAAAATTCAAAAGGTTTTGCATATTTTACTTGTCCTTCTGATTTGAATTTTCCACCTTGTGATATATCATAGGGAATATATTTATCATCTTCATTTATTAGTTTAGATATTATTTTTAGGTGATAAAGTATTAACATTTCATTAGATTTTAATTTTAAGAACAGCTTTTCAGAAAGACTTTTTATATATTCTATTTCCTTTTCTATTTGAGGGTTTATTATACTTTGTTTGGAACTTTTTATTAGATTTATTTTAAATAGGTTTTTTATTCTTTTTTCTTGATTCGTGTAATTTATTAATTTTTTTATATACTTGTTTCTGTCTAATTTTTCTATATTTTCTTTTTCAATATTTTCAAGTATTTCTTTTAAAATAGATGCTATTAGAAAGTTTCTGCTTATTTTTAATTCAGATATTAAGTCTTTACATGTTTTGTTAAATATTTTCTTAAATTCATTGTTTATTCTAATACTATTTATGTATTCGAGGTTTTTTAATATTTTTTTGTATTCTTCTAGTTTTTTTATACTTTTTATTTGTTTTAGGTTTTCAACGAAAAATGCGTAAGGATTTTGATCTATAGGGGATTTCATAAAATCCTCTTCTTTCATTGTGCAAAATATGGATATTGCTTTATTTACTTTGACTTCCTTTTGTTTTCCATTAACATCTATAGCATTTATATTCATTGTAGTATTTTCACTATCGTCGTAATAATATATGGTAAATAAAGGTATTGCTATTAATTCGTGCTTTTTAAATTTAAGCTTTTTATTTGTTAGTATAGATGATGGTCCAATTATTACTGAAATTCCAAAATTTTTCATTTTAGGGTGGATTGCTTCATATGTTATTGATCCTTCCTTGGCTATATTGTTTTCTATTAGCTTCTTTGAAATTGTATTTTTCCTTATTTCTATAATGTCTTCTTTTGATATTTTTATCTTATTTTCATTTATAAATAACAATGCCAATTCTATACTTTTACTTCTGATGTCTTTTAGACTTTCACAAAATGTTTTTCCTAAATATTCTCCCTTTAATGCTTTTTTAGTTATATATCTCTTTATATAGTCCTTTTCTGTAAAGAAAACATTTATTTGCTTTGGGTTTATTGCTCTAATTAATGGAGATATCTTATTCGTAAATACATTTATTTTCTTCTGACTAAATATATCTATAGGTACTAGATTTAGAATTTCATATAGATTTAAATGTTCATTTATTTTAGATTTTTCTTTTATATTGATTTTTTCATATATGTCCTTGTATTCGTCTAGAAAACTTTGAAAAGTTTCTTCTTCTGAATTTATTTGTTCAAATAGGTTTTCAAGATTGGATATGTCTATTTCTATTTCTTTTTCTTTATTTATAGATTTTATTTTTTTGATGCTTTTTTTTATTATATAAAATATTTTTTCTTTTTCTGCATTTTTTTGTAGTGAAATATAGTATATTGATTCAATTTCTTCTGGGCTTAATATTTCAGGTAAATTTATATTAAATATATCTGAACTGAATTGATTTTTTCTGATTTTTTCTAAGGCTTTGTGATTAGATTCTAGTTCTTTTGGCTTAGTTATACTTAATTTTTCTGTTTTTAAAATATTTTCATATGTACTTTTTATTTTGTTAGAGCTGGTGTTTTTCTTTTGTTTTGGGTTGTGATTTTTCGAGAATCCTAAAGAAAGTTGTTCCATCATTTTTCTCCTGTTTTTTTAACTGAATTTAACTGAATAAGTAAGTGTTTAGCTTTTCATTCCTGCAAATATTACAGCAGGGTATTCTTTTTCTGGATTTTTTATGATGTAATTTAAATCTTCTTCATTTAAAATTAGTTCTAGACTTTTATTTGATTCTTCTGTTTTTGAATTTGAGTAGGTTTTTATTGATTTTAGCATAACTGTTGATGATACATTCATCTGGGCATTTTCATTAGTTATTACATCTAATTCTTTAGTTACTTCTTCTCTGCTATTTGTTTTTATGTTAGCCTTGTTGTTTTCAAATTTTGCTACTATTTCAGTATCATTGCCACATACGAAATTTATCAGGTCCATTGTTTTTATAATTTCGTTCTTTTCTATTAACACTTTTTTTACTGTATCTTTTGCAAGAACAGTTTCTATTAATTCATGAACTTTAGGAGATGTTTCTCCAGATAAAAATACTGTATAGCTTAATAATTTTGTTTTTATTTGCATTTTTGTTTTTCCTATATCTACAAGTATCTCGATAATTTTATTATTTAGGATTTTCAAAATTTGAATAATCTTTGATACAGTTTCTGGGTGCAAATATAAAGTTATAGGTTCATCAATGTCACATGGATAATCTATCTCACCTGCAGCTGCATAATGTCCCATTTCTTGAACTGCAGAGGTTCTTATTTTTTCTTTCAAGAAGGTTATTGCTACAGGATTTCCTGATTTTTGCTCACTGAGAGGTATTTGAGAAACCTGATTTAGTACTTCTAGAAATATATCTGCGTTTATTGTGGTGATTTTTTCTTTTTCTTTACTAATTTTGATTATATCAAATTGTTCTTTTAGAATATTCCCTGGTAGTTTTGCTATTTTTATTGATGATTTGTCAGAAATAAATTTTATGTGTTTTTCTGTAAATTCAATTTTTATGTTTTTTTCGAAATTGTTTATTATACCTTTGAATTTTCCTGCATCTACCCTTATTAAAACTGTTTCATCTAAAGTTATTGGTTTTTCTATGGGTATAGCTATTTGTAGTAGGTCTTTTGCATTTGATACAGATAATATAGCAACTTTATTATTTTCTCCTTGTGGAATTTCAATTAATAAATCTTTAAATAAATCTTTTAGTGTTTCTTCTTGTGTTCCAGAGAAAGCTTTAGCTAGGTTTATTACTTTTTTTACCTTTGCTGGATTTAGTGAAATGGTAACTTTTTGTTCTGATGTGTTCATTTTATCCTCCTAAAATTTTTTATAATTAACTTTATATTTTTAATTTTTTCGTAGGTATGGCTCTTACTAATTCTTTTAGAAAAATAGATAAAGATGTTGGTTTTATTATTCCATCAAAACCTTTTCTGAATTTGACAGCAGAAATAAATACAAGATCCTTAGCTCTTGTTATTGCTGTATATAAAACCCTTCTTTCTTCTTCTATTTCAGATATTGATGAAGGAAGGACTCCGTTTTCAAGGGCAGGAATAAATACAACTGGGAACTCTAGTCCTTTAGCAGAATGAATTGTTATTATTTTTACACGATCTTCATCTGTAATTGTATCCTGTCCTGAAGAAAGTATAATTGTTTCTATAAATTCCTGTACATCAAAATCCTTTTCTTTAAGAAGATTTTGAAGAAGTTTAATATTGTTTATTTTCTTTGTTACTGTTTTTTTATCTTTATATTTTTTTTCAAGGAAGTCTTTCATGTTAATAAGGTTAAAAACATTTTCAACTATTTTTTCATTTTTATTTTCTATATCTTCTTTGATCTTTTCTATTATTTTTAGGAACTGCAAAATATTTTCTTTTTGTTTGTCTTTTAATTTATCAATATTTTCTTTTAATGTTTTAATCCAGTTATCTTTGTAGTTTTCTTTAAGCATTTCTAATGTTTTTTTTCCAATGTTTCTTGACGGCGTGTTTATGCAGTATTTAAAAGCAATTTCATCTTTAGGATTTACTGCAATTTTTATGTAGCTTAAAATTAGCTTTATTTCACTTTTTTCAGTGAAGTTGTATTTTCCATGAACATCGTAAGGAATTTTATTCTTAATAAATTGTCTTTCAATTTCATAAGTAAGGTTATTATTTCTTACAAGAATTGCAAAATCTTTATATCTAAAGTCTTTGCTTTCTTTTAAGCTAATAATGGCAGATGATATTTTCTTTGCCTCTTCAGTATCTGATTTAAATATTCTTATTACAGGGTATTTTCCTTCATACTTATTTGAAACAAGTTTAGGTAGGAATTTTTCAGGGATTTTTCCTTCTATAAGTTTGTTGGCGACTTCTATTATTTTTTTTGTGGATCTATAGTTTTGTTCAAGTTTTAAAATTTTACATCCTGGAAAGTGGGATTCAAAGTTTAGTATGTTAGATATTTCAGAACCTCTCCATGAATATATGCACTGATTAGGGTCTCCAACTACAGTTAGATTTCCCGCTTTTTCGTTGTATATATGTTTTAAAAGAGAAAGTTGTGGTTTATTAGTATCCTGAAATTCATCTACTAGTATATAGTCAAAAGAGTCTTTCCAAAGTTGTTTTATATCTGGATTTTCTTCAAAGACCTGATTTGTGAGAATGATTATGTCGTCAAAATCTACTGCATTATTCATGTAAAGGTTTTCTTTATAATAAGTGAAAATTTCCTTTGTATCTTTCGGGAGAATATCTATTTTTCCTTCTTTAAAAAGGGATATTTCATTTAGTATTTTTCTTATATCCTTTTTAGTTTTTATTTCATTTTCTTTGATTATGTCCTTTATAAGATTTATCTGGTCTTTTTCATCATATATTGTAAATCCTTTGTTAAGTCCTGCTTCTGTAAAGTGGGATTTTAGTATTTTTAGGGCAAAAGAGTGGAAAGTAAGAATATATGGGAATTTTTTGTTTCCTTTTTCCACTCTTTTTTTCATTTCATTTGCAGCTTTGTTTGTAAATGTAATTGCAAGTATCCTTTCAGCGGGGATGTCAAGTTTTTCATTTAGGAATTTAATTTTTTGTGTTATTAAATTTGTTTTTCCAGTTCCTGCCCCTGCGATAACAAGGAGAGGGGTTGTTAATATAGACAGTGCCGTTTGTTGTTCTTCATTTAGAGTTATCAATACGCATCTCCTTTGGAAAAGTTAAAAAAGAGATTTTATTTTGAAATTTTCTTCTTTATTTTTTGGTTTAGGTATATTAGATTTTTTCTTTGTGTTATTGCTTATATTGTGATTATTTATTTTTAGAGCATTTTCTTTTACCATTTTAAGTATATGTTCTATACCTTCTGAGAAAGCATTAGTCATAAAAACCTCTAAAATTAGGTTATTTATAGAATATAAAAAAGTGTATTTTCCTGTTTCTAAATTTAAAGTATAAGATATATTAATATTTCCAGATACTTTTTTGTTTTTTTCTGATGTTTTGGGTATTGTATTCATTTTTTGGTTGTTACTCTTTTTTTGATTTTGTATATCTTCTTTTAAAATTTTTAAATTTTCCATAATTTTACTCCTATAGGAATTTTAATTATGAAACTTTAAGTTTTTATAAAGTTTTTGATTTGATTTTGGCTTATATTAGATAAAATGGAAAGAATATAAGATAAGTAAATATAATAGATTATTTGATTTGTAATTATATATTGTTAATATAAGGGTGTTCCTTTTGGGAAATTTGGGAAATTTTTTTGGTTTATATTACTTTGTGTATTCTAAAACCTTTTATAAATTTCATTATTTTAGGATTATTGTATAGGTATTCTTTAATTTCATCATCTATACAAATCATTATAAACCCATCTCCATTTTTCTTAAGTTTACAAGTGTTTTTTATTTTAAGTACCATTTCTTCTTCCATATGATTGAGTAACCAATTAAGAAGTTCGAAAAGTATCACTTTTTCTTCATTTTTTAGTCTAAACTGTATTAGGTCATCTATTAATTCAATACTTATTTTTAGTTCTGTTTTTTCATTTATTGCTTTAATTGCTCTATTTAGTTTTTCTAAGAATTTTGCTTTATATTTTGACTCATCTTCTAGCTTATCTTTAAGGCGTTTCCAGTTAATAGTAAAAGATAATTTGTTATTGAAACTTTTTATTAATATTTCATAAAGCCTTCTTTGAAAAGCACTTTTTAAATTTTTATAGTCGGGAATGTTTAATGAAGTATAAAATCTGTTTTTTATTAAAAGATTAAAGATTTTGGATTGAAAATGTATTTCTAATTTACCATCTTCCATTCTTTCTTCAAAGTGAGTTATTATTCTACTTTTTAAGGTTATGTGGCCATTTTCATGAGTATAGAAACAATTGTGAAATTCTATTCCAAGATTATACCAAATGTTTATTGATTCCCTGACTATTTGATAATATTTTTTTCCAGTGGACCATCCAAGATTTTTTAGAATTTCATATACTGTAGTATTTACTATATCTTTTTTATTTTTCTGTGCCATATGTATTAGAACATTTAGTATCAAGTTATCTTGATGATTTGGAAGTCTATCCTTACTTGTTATCACTTGTTTAGCTAATTTATTTGTTGCAGGATTTATAAATTCCTTTGTAGCAATAAAAAGTATAGTTTCACTTCCATTGGGTTCTTTTATAGTGGAGGTTTTTATATCCCAAAACTTTTTACTAGATACATATAATGATTTGTCTAATATATTGTTATCAATTAAAGCTATTTGTTTATTATTGTTATTTTTGTTCATAAAACTCCCTCCAGAAATACAGATTTTACAAGTCAATAGAATCTAAAATAAGAGTATATTAGTTTACTATTTTTTTCAAGTATCGTCCTAAATGGAAAATTTTGTCGTCCTAAATGGGAAGTTTATTTAGCTTTCTTGGTTCTATATCGTTCTAAATGGGAAATAATATCGTTCTAAATAGGAAATATTAAATTTATTTTTGTTTTCTTTTTGTAATCTATCGTCCTAAATAGGAAATGTTATCGTTCTAAATAGGAAATATCGTTCTAAATAGGAAATTTTATCGTCCTAAATAGGAAATCTAATAGAGAAAATGCTAATAAATTATCGTCCTAAATAGGAAGTATTTATCGTCCTAAATGGGAAGTATTATTATCTTAAAATCGTCCTAAATAGGAAGTATTTATCGTCCTAAATGGGAAATAAATCCGTGTAAATCTTTTTAAATAAAAGGTTTCCTGATATTTCATAGTATATATAATATATCATCTTATTTTTAAATATTAATAGTATATATATATTGGTAGTATAAGTGCTTCGCACATATTTTTTATTTAAAATTAAAAAAATTAAAAAATTAAAGATAATAAAGAGGAACTCTGCTAACGCAGAGTTATTAATTATTTTATAACTATTGCAAATAAAAATAATGAAGGGAGCCCTAAACAACAAAAGGAAAAGTTAACGCTTAAAAAATTTAGGCAGTTTGATTATAAATTTATAATCAAAAATTTGGCAAGAAAACTAATAAACTATCGTCGGTATTCGATTTTTAGAAGGCAAATTTTAATTAAATATAAATATGCTATGATATGTTGACAGATGAAAAATTTTATTTTAATGTTATTTTCTATAAGGCAAAATTTGTCTTATTTGGATACTTGGAAATTGAATAGGTTAGCTTTGTGCAGGTTACAAGGCGGTGAAAAGGAGGATAAAGTAAGGTTTTACTTTTTTATTTTTTTTATTTTTTATTTTTTTTATTTTTTATTTTTTTATTTTTTTATTTTTATTTTTTAGTGTTCCCAGCACTATAAATTTGGGCGTCTTATCCCAGACGATAGAAAGCATTTTGCTTTCAGGGAAATAAAAAAAAGGAGGTAAAGAAAAGAAAGGAGGAAAAAAGTTTTTATAGGCTGACCCTTACCAGCCTTGAAACAGGAAGTACACACCTGTTTCTAAAATCTCTTTTAAAGAGATGTAAGGGGACCTCCTTCGATTGACGCCTGAGGGTAACTTCTAAAGCTTAGAAGTCCCTAAGTGACCTGCACCCGCCGGTCTCAGGCTTTTCAGTCGAAGGTAGGTATTTAAGACCGGTTTTCAACAATAATGGGTGCAGGTTGAGGGCGAAATAAAAAAATTCGAAGGAGGATAGCCATGCAAGAGGCGTTTGTATTATCCACATTTCAGCAAGATTTAGAGGACTCGTTTTACGTTTTCGAGCCTGATTTTGATAAAGTTGAGAAGGAATTACTTGATGAAGAAAAAACTCTTGCAGAAAAATTGCAAGAGTTTGGAATAAGCTGGAATTTTTCTGATTCATATTCAGAAGAAGAGAAGGAAGAATTTAAAGAGAAGTTAAGAATATATGTTTTAGATCCGATAATATATGAGAACACGCTTAGGCGTGTTGTCGTTAAGGAGGAATCGGTGTTAATCCAGTTTTCTTTTCCCGGATCGGGAAAGAAATATTGGGCTGAATTTTTAACTTCGGAAGTAGAAGATTTACCTCTTGAACTTCAGAGGAGAATGTTAAATACAAATCTGTACTTATTTCCTTATGTTGACACATATCTCGTCAACATAAAGATAAAGGAAATCAAATTTTTTAGGGGTAAAGAAAAAGATTTTGTCAAATTTATTTTGTCCTCAGGGCAAGAAGTTGTTTATTGTTTGGAAGAAAATAAACAAATTCTCAGCTATATCAAGGAAAAGTTTGATATAGCTGAAAAACTTGAGGAATCTTGGAGGGAGTTTAAAAACTCCCTTTCCAGGGTTTCTGAGTCTCGTAAGGCAATAACTAGAGCCGAAAAAATATACAAAAAGGAGTCAGGTTTAAGTGACTGGCTCCAATACACTGTCCTTTATTCGGACAGTGTATTATATATTTTTAAGCCTCGCCGTGGTAAAAACGGTGAGGTTTTTTATAGTATATTTAAAGTTTTAAAAGGGGACCCACAGATGGGCATCCCCGATAAGGTTGAAGGGTTATTTGCCCTCTCAACCGATAAATTTCTAAAAGAGTGGGAGCCTCTCCTCGAGAGAAGGTAATCCCACTCGCACCCTCCCCCACAGGGTGTCCCTTTAGGGAAAAGACACTTATTTCTTTTCTTTTTAGGAAAGGATAAGTGTCAGTGGGGAAACAGCCTCCTGGAACGCCGACCACTTTTATAGTGGCCTGCCCTTGGCGTCCAGCGAGGTTTTTTTGTTTTTTATTAAAAAAAATTCAAGCTGGACTCAGGGCAGGGAGTTCCGGCGATAGGGAGGTATTAATAAGATGAAAATTTATAAAAAAGATGTCGAGAATAAGGTAAAAAAGATAAAAGAGAGATTTCCAAATTTGGAAATCTCAATAAACGGTCGCAGCAAGATCGTTTATATAAACAATGTACCTTTTTTTTATGAAGAAATTATTATGTTAGATCTATCAAAATTCAGAGCCCCATCAACCTGGGGATTCTGAATTTTGAATATAGCCTCCTAATCCCTCCTTGCTAAAAGTTCTTAGCCCTTTTGTGGCTTTGGACTTTTTGGGGATAGGGGGCTCCCCTTTTAAGTTTTCCATTTCAGGAAGATTTAAGAGGGGAGCTCCCTCCCTAATAACTTGCAGGAGGATAGGAGGCATGTATAAGGTTTTATTTTTAATGGCAGTTGCATTCTTTTTATCATTTGTTATCATTGGAACTAAAATAGGTGATTCTTTAGGAGAAACTTTAGCAAAAAGATTTGAACCTCAAAATGGTGTAATAAGTGTGTACATCAAGGAGGCTGAATAATTAAGGGAAGGGTTTTCCCTCCCTTTTAAAATAAAAATAAAAAAGTAAAGCCTTACATGTTTTTTTCATATCGTTGTAGTTGCAGGCAAAAATGCTTCCCCAGAGATGCATACTGGGTCATCAAACTCCGCTGGCTCGGCGGTGCTTCCTAGGAGCTATGTCGGAAAAGGCTGGAGCACGGCTTGCTACATAAGTAGCAAGGAGGGGCTAATTTCTTTAAGCCTCCGCCCCTCAGGCTTAATTATTTACTATTTATTTTCAAATTTTTGATTATACTTCTAAAGTTTTTGTTTTTACTTTTATTAATTCTTCTAGTTTATCTTTTAAGTTAATTTCATACCAAGCATCCCAAGAAGAATTTTCTACTGGTAAGTAAAGTAATTTGTTTTCTTTATCTAATGCAGATCCTTTTATCATAAATTCTACAATGTATCTTATGTTTTTGTCATTTGCTACTTCTGGTATTATCTTATTAAAGATGTATGCTATTATTTTTTCTGCTTTTTCTTGAGGTATTTTAGGAAAATTTTCTAAAAGTTTTCTGTTTTTTTCTTTTTTATCTTCTTCAACTAAAACCAATTCTTTTTCTAGAAGTTCTTCATCAAGTTTTTCATCTATGTTCAATAGTTCTTTAAATTTAGCATTTTTTATGTCAATGTTTAATGTATTTATTAAAAATCCCATTATATTTTCTATTTTTTTGTTTTTTATAGCTTTTTTAATTATTGCTGTTGTCATTTCAGTATCATATATTTCTTTATCAGCATTTATAAGCAGAAATAGTATTTGATTTTCTGTTAATTCATGTAAAATTATTTTTTCTTTTAAGTTTTTTAGTGATTTTTGTGTTTGTAATTCTTTTATATATTCTGTGATTTCTTTTATGTCTTTTTTGTAGTGTTTTCTTAGTTCGCCTATATTTTTCCATATAATTTCGGTTTTTATAGGGAGTTTATTATTTTGTTTTTCTGATGTTTTATTTTTTTCTTTTTCTTCTTTTTCATTTTTTTCTTCCATTTGAAAATTAAAATTTATTTTTGATTTGAAATAAAAGGTAATAAATTCAATTTTTCTACCTTTTCTATTATATTCAACATTAGTTATTTCTATATCTGAAAATTTATTCACTTCTTTAATTGCTCTTTCTATTACCCACCTTTTTAAATCTCTGAAATCTTTGTAATCATCTTGTAAAGTTTTCTTTTCTCCAGTCTTATTATCTATAATGTAAATCCTAGTTCCTATTTTTTCTCTGAATTCGTTGATGTCAAATGTTCTTTCTCCAATTTTTTCATATTGTTTTAGAAGTTCATAAAGCCTAATTGAATATTTAGATCGCATAGGCATAATATTCTTTATGTGATAAGCAATAAACTTATTTTTTAATTCGAATAAAAATTCTGATATAGGATAAGAAAATCTGTAAGAGACTTTCCATTTTCCTTTTTCTCTTTTAAATTCTACATCTTGAAATATCCATATTGTTTTTATACTATCTTCTGATTTAATAGTTATAGCAGATTTTTCCTTTAAATATTGAATCATATTAGATACATAATCCTCAAACCAATACTTGTTTTTAATATTTTTTAGTTCTGCATAATCGTCTATATAGAAACTGTATGTTTTGTTTGCAATTTTTTCTGGAGATTTAGGAAGTTCATCTTGTGTGGCTATTTGGGCTATCATAAGTAACATTAATTTATACTTTTCAGCAGTATCTATTGTATGTATTCCTTCGTTTAATATATTATCTTTTTTAACTATCTCCCCTCGAAATTTTTTAGAATTTTTTTCCTTCATTTTTTTCTCGTTAGAAGTATTTAGGATATATTAATATGTAGAGAAAATTATATCAAATTTCTCCACATTCACTTAGAAATTCTCTACATTTACTCGGAAATTCTCCACATTTACTCGGAAGTTCTCCACATTTACTCGGAAATTCTCCACATTTATTCGGAAGTTCTCCACATTTACTCGGAAGTTCTCCACATTTACTCAGAGGGTCTCCACATTTACTCGGAAGTTCTCCATATTATTTTTGTGAAACCCTTTATTGACAATATTTGGAAGATTCTGAAAAAGTACTTAAAAAGTGTTTAAAAAGAAAATAAAAAGTATTTAAAAATTATTGATGATGTATATAAATAAAAATTAAAAAATTCGAATAAATATAAATTTAATATTTTAGTATAAGAATTTTTATTGAAAAAATAAGTTCTAAAAATAGAAAAATTTCTTCGAAATTTTTTGCTGCTGGACTTTTGAGTTAAAAAAACTAAATTAATCTTTCACTTCTTCCCAGTTTTTGCCTATTACAACGTCAACAGGGCAAGGTATATCTTTTAAAAACCTTTTTGCAGCCTTTTCCATTGATTTTTTCAATAAATCTTTTGCAGCATCTTTTTGATTTTCTTCAACTTCAACAATTATTTCATCGTGAATTATGTTTACAATTTGTGCGTTAACTTTATGCTTTTTGCAGTTGTAATCAAAGTAAATGCATGCAAGTTTAATCAAATCAGCTCCAGTTCCCTGTATAGGATAGTTAAGAGCATCAGTATATCTTTTTGCTACTGCTTTTCTTCCTGCAAGTGTGGATGTTTCAATAAATCCATTTTTTTTAATCTTTCTAATAGTTTTGTCCTGCCATTCATTTATTCCTTTATAAGTTTCCTTATAAATTTTTTTAAATTTAAGTGCATCTTCTTTACTCATACTAATTCCGTATATGGTTTTTGCATAACCTCTTAAAGTATTTGCAGACATTCCATATAAGAGACCAAAGTTTACTGGTTTCCCAAGTTTTCTTTCTTCTTTATTTATTTCTTTATAAGGCTTTCCTGTTGCTTTAGAAACAATGAGTTTGTGAAGGTCTATATTATTTTTAAGTGCGTCTATCATAGTTTTATCATTAGTGTATACAGCTGCAATTCTAAGTTCAATTTGAGGATAATCTGCTCCTAGTAAGACATTCCCTTCATCTGCTGTAAACAATTGTCTAAATCTTTTGTTTGTTGGTACATTTTGTATGTTTGGATTTTCACTACTCATTCTTCCTGATACTGTTTTCCAGGAATTGAAAGTAGAGTGTATTCTAAAGTTTTCGTCACAGGATTTTATATATGACTCTAAAAGGTCTATGCTGTTTTTTAACTTTCTAATTTTTATTACTTTTTTTGCTATTTCGTGGTCTATGAATTTTAGTACATCTTCAGATGTTGAGTAATTTCCTTTTTTTGTTCTAGGTAGTTTTATTCCTTCTTTTATAAGGGCATTTGCAACATCGTGAGGACTTCTTGGATTTATTCTATATTTTTTAATAAGGTAGTTTTCTGTTTCTTCATATTCCTTTCTAACATCATCTAAAAATTCTATTGCTTTATCAAAATCTATTTTTATCCCTTTTTGTTCTATTTTTATAAGTACAGGAATGAAGTTTTTTTCTATTTTATAAACAAGGTTTTTTTCAAAATTATAAGTTTCCTTTAACTTTTCAAAAAGTTTTTGAAGATATATGACATCAAAAGCGGCATAAATTAGCTGTTTTTTATTAAGTTTTTCCTGGCTCCAATCTGCTTTTTGCTGGGATTTATCCATTTCAATATCTAAATGATTTTTTACCATTTCTTTTAGACTGTGTTTTTTAGAAGGCTCAAATGTCTTTCCAATTAGCATTGTATCTTCAATTTCAAGGTCTAAAAACCTTTTATCTATTTTTTGGCTTAAAAATGAAAGGTCAAATTTAGCGTTGTGAAATACTAATTTTTTATCTTTAAAAGCATCAAATATTTTTTTGTCATAAGAAACTTTATAAAGGTCTAGAATAAATGCATATTCCTTTTTTGGATTTTTAACCTGAATTAATCTTATATAGTCTTCGTAAGGGCTTAATCCTGTTGTTTCAATATCAACATAAAGTATTTTACTGTCTTTTGTATATTTTATTAAATCTTTTGTATTGCTTTTTATACTATAAATGTTTTTTGTAGTTTCCATTATCCTTTACCTTTTTTGTTTTCTGTTTTGATTTCCTTAACTTTTAAATATTCAGTGAGTTCTTCTTTATCTTCTATAGTTGAATCTATTTTGTCAAGTCCTCTTTTTAATGCCTGAAGAACTTTATATGCATTAACAGATACTTTAATTAAGTTCAGCCCTTCTTCAAGCCATGAAGGTTCTTTTATATTTATTAGTTCTTTTTCAATAAACATTCTTTTTCCAGGTAGGTATATTTCTTCTCCTTTGTAGATTATTTTTTCGGTTCCAAGTATTTGATATACTGCTTTTGCTATTGAGGAAGGTTTTGTTCTTTGCCATTTAAATTCATTATTTTCTTTACTGTACATTTTTCTTTGAATAGGAATAGGTATTGTTATATTTAACTTTCCTTTGTTAGCTGTTAAAGAGGCGTAAGACCAGAGAGAAGGTATTTTATCTAATCCGTATATACCTTTTAAGTATAAATTTTTGTAGTTTGCTTGAAGTTTTTTTCCATTTAAATGATAGGTATGTTTTTCCAAGTATTCTTCAGGAGATGACTTTTTAGATAGAACGTCTTTTCTTTTAAAAATGTTAACTATCATTGCAGCTGGGAACCAACCGATTTCTTTTTCAAATCCAATACCAAATATTGTAAATGCTACAGGTCTTTCTCTAAATAAAAAGTCGTATTTTAAAACTTCTCCTTCTTCTGTTACTAATTCTGCATATATTTTATCTTTGTTTTTTATTATGCGGCTGTCTGTGAGAAGTTCATAGCTATCAACAGGATGATTTTCTCTGTATATAGCAGTTCTTTCTTTCATTGGGACTTTGTTTTTAGATTCTTCTTTGCTTATTGCTAAGGCTTGTGCTTTTATTGTGGCAAGGTCTAATTCTTCTAAATTATTAGGAATTGTTACTAAGTCTTTTTTTATTTCTATTTTTTCTATTTTGTATAAAAGAAGATTTTTGAGGGCAATGTCCTGATATACTTTTGCTATTTCTATTAAGATTTTATCTTTTTTGTCTTTTAACTTTAAAAATGTGTATTCTTTTTCAGTTTCAAGTTTTGTAGCTGGATAAAATAAGATTTTGTCTGTTCTTCTTTCTGTATTTTTGAAGGCTTTTGCTACAACAGGGACATTACAAAAAGCATGGTGAGTGATTTGACTTATCTTTAATCCTGATTTAAGTCCTTCAAAGCTATGTTTGGCTTCAAAGGTATAAAAACATTCTATTAAGGCTTTGGCAACTTTACTTGTGTATGGAAGATTATAGATTATGTTTTCTTCTGTTTCTATTTTTAGTAGGGATAGATCCCAGTTTTTTGCGGTTTTTAAGGAATTTTTGAGATTCTTTAGTTTTTCTTCTTTAATATCAAAGTTTGAAGGTATTGCTTTTAGTTTTTTCTCAAGTTTTTTTAGAGAGTTTAATATTTTTGTTATTTTTTCTTTTTCTTGGATCATTTATTTCTCCATTTAATAGTTTTATTAAAAAATTTTTTAATTTAACTTTAGAGTTTTTATTCTTTGATATAAAGTCGTTTAAATCTCCTCCTTTTTCTTTGGAGGTTCTTATCGCTATTATTTTTATATTATTTTTATCGCAAATATTTTTAATATTTTTATAAAGTTGTATTCCTGGTTCGTCATTGTGTAAAAAAAATATAACCGTTTTTGTAAAATATTTTATGATTTCTTTAGGAATGTTTTGATAAGAACTAGTAATTCCTATTACTCTTTTGAAACCTAAAGATTTAGCTGTTAAGAAGTCTGTTATTCCTTCTACTACAATAGTAATCTTTGAGTCTTCTAAAGTTTTTAAACCTAAAAATCCGAGAGAACTTCCGGGAATCATAATTGCTTTAGGTTTTATTT
The DNA here is from genome assembly GCA_015490675.1 of Hydrogenothermaceae bacterium. Lineage (GTDB taxonomy): Bacteria > Aquificota > Aquificia > Aquificales > Hydrogenothermaceae > Hydrogenothermus. The sequence continues at coordinate 82,468 of WFXI01000320.1, read as the reverse complement.
CTTTTTTTATAGATTTTAGTATTATTCCTGTTAGATTTTTGTTTATATCGTAGATGGGTACGGCAATAGGCCAATTTTTTTTGTTTTTATTTATTTTTATTTCATTTTTTATTTTTTTATAATTTATTTTTCTTTTGTTTAGATATTTAATTATTTCTATATCTTGTTCTGTGCTTAAGCTTTTCCATATATTTTCTATTTTTTCTTTATTTATTTTTTCTTTTTTATTTTTTACTTTTTTCATATATTTTTTTGCTTTAAAAGCTTTTTTAACTAAAATTTTCCATTCTTTTTCATCTCCTCCTAGTAGTTTGAACAGATTATAGGATGATATAGCAATTTTATTGCTTTTTATTCCTAATTTTTTATAAAGGTTGTCTTTACATACAAAACAAATAAATGTGTTTTTAATAGGATCTATGGATGCAGATGGTTCTTCATCATGGTGAAAAGGGCATTTTACTTTTATTGTGTTTCTGAATAAGAAATACTTTATATTAAATTTTTCTAATATATTTATTATGAAACCTTCCGGAAGTAGATTTTTCATTCTTTACTCTTTTTTAATATTTTTGTTGTTATATATAACTTTGAGATTTTATTTTTTTAGAGCTCGGATAGCATCTGTACTTCCGAGCCGATATTTTCCTAGTTACAAATATTTATTGTTTTAGAAAATATTATTTGGTTGTTATGCATAACAAATGCATCTATGTTGCAAAGATCATTTTCTCTTAGAGCTCTTGCTGCTATTGTATATCCATAATTATCTTTGTAAATGGCAAATTTTCTTAATTTTGCTTGGTTTATTACTTCTTTAATTTTTGGCTTTATGAAGTTTGGTATAGGTTCTATAACTCTAGTATGATTTTTTTCTACTATTTTTCCATTGCAGATTTTATAAGTCATTATGTTTGGAGGTTCCATTCTTGGAATTTGGTCAACAACGAGGGCATATTGACAGCCCTCATCAGAAAATGCGTAGGTTGCTTTATAAATTCTTGGTCCATCTCTTTTTATAATTTGAGTTTTATTGTTAACTGCATCTAAAGCAAGTTTATCTTCTATGGATAAAATTGGTTTAACTGAAGAAGTTTGTTTAGGCTTAGAAGGTAAAGTTTTATCTATTTTAAACTGGTTTTTAGGTGGATTTTTTACCTTCCAAAGTTTTACTTTATATACGGCAAATCCACCAAGAGAGTTTGTTATTCTTATCCCGTGTATTGTAAATTTAAAAGGTTGATCTGAACTGGTACAAACATATTTCCCTTCTAGTGTAAATTTTTTGTGAGAAGGGTATCCAAAGAAACTTCTACCGCTATGATTTAAAAATAGTTCTTTCATCCATATGTTGAAAGGTTTTCTATTTTCATTTTCAATTTTTTGTATTTCTCCATTATGAGCTTTGCAGTATTCTATAATTTCCCAGAATCCACCAAAAGTATTTTTGGTAATTTCAAAAGGAGCTTCTTCTTGGTATGTGTATATTTCAAATATATATTTATCTTTTTCTTTATTTAAATCTTTAAAAGTTTCTGCAAAACCACTGTTTTTTTCTATAAATTTATCTAAGTCTAGTAGTCTAATTTCATTCATAAAATCATAGTTGTAAAAACCATAATCTAGATTAATATCTGGTTTAGTAGTTTTGACATATGCAAAATAATTATAAAAATATGTTCCAGAACTTTTATAAAATTTTCCTTTGCCTTTAACAATTCTAAAGCTAAATGGGTCATTTCCACCTTCACAAAATGTTCCATAAAATGTTCCACCTTGAACTTTGCAGTAGTCTTTTAAAGCATTTTTTATGTTGTAAACATTTTTGTTTCTTTGCCAGTCATAAAAGGAAACTATTGTTTCAGTGGGTGATAAAGGTAAGAATTTCCAGTTGTTAAAAGCAAGATGCTTTCTTAAACTTGACAAGTCATCTTTTTCAGGTTTTTTCCCTTTGTATTCAGGTAAGGTTGCACAGGATGTTATTAAACTTAATATTAAGGCAAATAACGATAAATAGGAAAATTTTTTCATTTTTAGCACCTCCCTAATATATTTATTTTTTTAACTTTAGGTTTTTTAATTTTTGTAGTATCATATCATAAAAATTTTTAATTTATATTGTTTAGGTATTTATGAGGAGTATATTTTTATCCTTTTTTATTTTAGTTTTTTGTTTGAAATTTTCTTTAGGTGGTAATATTAGTTTAGAAACTTTGACAAATCAGAATGTTTTTAAAAATGATTCTTTTGTTGAAGATAGGGCTTTATTTTATATTTATAATTGGGTATCCAGGATAGCTAATTATAAATATTTTAATCAAAGGTATTTTAAAGATTCTATTTTAGGGCATAGTGAAGGTGTTTTCATTTTAACTATGCATTGTGTAAAAGATTATTCCGGAGATTATTTTCTTAAGATAAAAAAGTCTAAATATATTAGAAAATTTTTAGATAGTAGATATTTATATATACCTGTATCAAAGATTTCTTCTAAGATATGTACGTCTACGAAAGATAAATATGTTTTTAGGGTTTTTGAAAATATTATGGATCGTGTTTCTGATATAGAGAATAATAGAGAATGTTTTTATACTGCTTTATCTTTTTGTTTACAAGGTAAAAGAAATATTTGTAGGAATATTTCTAAACCTTCTTATGTTTGTATTTTTAATAAATAGAATTGTTATAGTTCCTTTTATTTATATTTAGAGATTGTTTTTTCTAAATTTACTTGTTTGTTTATTTAAGAGTTTGCAAAAAGAATTTTTTTAGCTTATTATATTACAAATTAAGAAAAATATATAGTAAGAATAATATATATTTTTTATAAAATTATATATAAAGGTATTATAAATATAAGAATATGATGATATAGGGGGCCTGTATTTTTATTTTTTGAGGAGGTATTTTTATGTCTTCAAAAATATTATTAGATGGTATTCATATTCAGGGGAAGGTTTTTTTTATAGGAGATGTTTATTTTGCAATAAGGCGTGTTTGTGATAGATTTTTAGAAGAAGTTATAACTTCTTCTAAGTTTGATTTGCTTGATTTTAATACTCAGGTTAAAATTTGGGGACTTTACGATGAGTTAGTTAATATTAATGAGAAGATAAAATCTGATTTTTTATCTCCTGAATTTTTGTGTTTTAGTGAATCTATTAGAATTTCTTTGTTCTTACAAACTTTAAAATCGGTTAAGGAAATATTGGAAAGGATGGAAAGTTGTTTTGATTTTAAAGTTTGTAAAGATTTGAAGGACGATATTTATTTTTGTAATTCTTATGCTTTTTGATATTTTAAATATTTATATGATATGATATAAATGTATTTATTCTTTTTTATTGCTTTTGGGATTGTTTTTATATGAAATATAGTATCGAAGGAAATCCATCTTTTGGTATTTTGAAGATTTTATTAGAGGCTCCAGAGGATAAAGAATATATCTTAGCCGATGCGGGAGCTATGATATATCAAGATAGTAATATTGGCATTTCTTCAGGGTTATATGGTGGTATAGGAGATGTTGTTAAGAGGGTTTTGTTTGCCAAGGAATATGCATTTTTGAATAAATTTTTTTTGAAAGATGGAGAAAAAGGTGAAGTTGCTTTTGCTCCTGGTTATCCAGGTTCTGTATTAGATGTATTTATGGAGGGAGGACGAATTTTAGCAAGACCTGGATCTTTTTTAGCTTTGGTTGGTAAGAATATTGGTATAACAGGTCGTGTTGGTAATACAAGTTCTTTCTTTTCGATGAAAGGTTTGTCTTTTCTTTCTGTAGAAGGCGATGGAGTTTTTTTCTTATCAGGTTTTGGTTCTATAGTTGAGTTGGATGTAGAATCTTCCTGTATTGTTGATACTGGACATGTTTTGGCATATACGGAAGGACTTGATGTTAAGATAAAGCCTATAGGTAATTTTAAGTCTTTTATTTTTTCAAAAGAGGGATTGGTTGCAGATTTTAGAGGGAGGGGTAAAGTTTGGGTTCAAACTAGGAATGAAAAGGATTATGCTTATTTTAACGAGTATTGTGCTTCTCAAATAAAATCTAAAAAATAGGAAAAAAATAATATATTTAGGGGTTTTTGTTGTGTTATTTTTTTTGGGAAGAAATAAGTTTGATAATAGTCAGTATGTTTGTTGGGATTCAGAAAAAGTAGCTAACCACCATTTTTTAGTTATTGGTGCTAGTGGTTCTGGTAAGACCACATTTATCAAAGAGTTTGTAAGTAATATTTCTCGTAATTTTGATGGTGTTGAATTTCATGTTATAGATGTTCATGGAGATATAGATTTAGAAGGTAAAGGGGTTAAATCTTTTGATTTTTCTGAGACGAGTGGTTATGGATTGAATCCTTTGGTTTTATCAACAGATAAAGATTTTGGTGGTGTTAGAAAAAGAGTTAAGTCTTTTATTTCTTCTTTAAATAGAACAACAAGGAAATTAGGTATTAAACAAGAAAATGCCTTGACTAATATATTGTTTGACCTTTATGCAGCAAATGGTTTTTATGCTAATGATCCTTCTACTTGGGGATTGGATTTTGATCCTAGGAAAAATTCAAAATATGAGAAAAAGTATCCTGATATTTCTGATTTAAAAAGATTTTTGGAATATAGGGTAAAGCAACTTTTCTTAGGTGCTAATTCTAAGACTGTTGCTTATTTGGAAGAATTAAATAAGAAAGTAAACCTAATTCATAAATATAATATGAAGTATTTAAAAAATCGAGGTAGTTCAGATGCTGAGAAAATTATAGACAGAATATCTGATTTAAAAAGTAAGGTAAAGGAATTATTTATTAATTATGTAGATTCTATTGAAACTGGTTGTGAATTGGATGAAATTCTTAAGTATGATTCTTATGATGTTGTTAAGAGTTTATTAGTTTACATTGATGAATTAGAAAAATCAGGAGTTTTTTCTGGAAATATGCCTTCTATAGATGATGATATTAAAGTTATCATATATAAGATTAATTCTATGAGAAGGGATGAACAGAAAATTTTTGTTGACTTTTTACTTGAAGATATTTTTAATAGAAAAAGAGAAAGAGGTTTGAATAATTTAGATACTTTTATACTTTTAGATGAAGCACATATTTTTGCTACAGAAGATCCTGATCATATATTAAATGTTATTTTAAAAGAAGGGAGAAAATTTGGAGTGGGAGTGTTAGTTGCTAGTCAGAGTTTGAAACATTTTTCTTCAGATGTACTTGTTAATACAGCTTCTAAGATAATTTTGGGAGTTAATGAAATAGAATTTGACTTAATTGAAAGAAAGTTAAAGACTAATAAAGGACAGATTAGATATTTAGTTCCTAGGAAAACTTTATTGGCTAAGTTTTCTAATACTAAAGGAGTTTATTCTAAGTATTATACTGTTGATATAGATTATTCTGTTAATAAAAATAAGGTTATTTTTGAATATTTTTCTTGAAAATTTTTATAAAAATATATTATGATATGATATGAAATGAAATAAAGATTAAGAATATAGAATATTTTGATTATTTGATAATTCTATAGATAGACATATTTGGTAAAAATTTTTTTAGGAGGTTTTATATTATGAGAGGAAAACTTTCTTTGTTTACTTTGGCATTAGCTTTAGTGGCATTATTGCCTGATTTGTCTTTCGCATTTACAAATACTAATGGTGCAGAGTTCCAGTCTCTTTATGATACCGTTGTTGGTTGGGTTACAGGTATTCCTGGAATTATTATGGCTATTGGTGTTGGTATTGTTGGTGCTTGGAGAGCGTTTGCTTCAGGTCAGTTTTTATGGTTTTTTGGTGGACTATTAGTAGCTGCAATTATATTATTACTCCCAACAATTGTAAATGGAATGGGATTTGTTTATTAATATCTTTTAGCTTAGTAACAAGGGGAATTTTTCTCCTTGTTGTTTCTTTCTTCTAAAATAAGAATTTCAGGTTTTTATCTTGAGAGTTAGATTTCAAATTTGTCCAATTTCTTTATGCAGTGAGGGAAAAAAAATAGATATTAGTAGGATTTATTTATTAATATCTAATTTTTTATCTTCTTTGAAAGAAAGTGTTGTTTATACTAGTGTAAAAAGAAGGTATGTTTCTAAAAAAACAGGTCAAATTAAAGAATATTTTTCAGATCGCACAGTTAATTTAGGAGACTATTCTTATGATTTGGATATATTCTATCCAGGGGGGATTTTGGTAGATTTATATATAAAGGATGGTGAGAAAAATTTTTCAGGTCGTCGTTTTTCTATTTTAAAGCGAGTATTACATGATAAAGCTAAAGAGTCAGGTATTTATATTCAGATTGTTCCCTTTTTTGAATCTCCTATAAAAAGGAAAATTATAGCTCAGGGAAATGAAATTTATAGTATTATAAGAACTAATGGTAATCTGGGTAAATCTTTAGATAAAACATATCTTCAGGAGATAGATGCTTATTTGAAATTTGTTTATAAGAATAGGAAATATATCTATACCTCATCTTATTTAGTATATATGGTTAATTTTATTAATTATGTTTTTAGGAAGAATATAAGTGATTTTGATGGCATTCCTATTATTTTTTATAAAGGAGAGCCATATGATCTTCTTAAAGATTTTCTTTCATTATATTTAAAAACTAAGGACGATAGTTATTTAGCTAGATTTTTTTTATTACTTGATCATAATTATTTAGTATTTAGAAGTTTTTCTTCTTATTATTGTTTTCCTTATAATGATAGTTCTTTTTTGGAAAGTTATTTAGGTTTACCGATTTTTGATGATGAGAAAATAAATGTTTTGATAAGAAAAAAAATGTATCAGTTATTTATTGAAGGAAGAGATAATCTTGATAATTCTTTAAATATATATTTTATTTTGAGAAATATATTTTTATATTTTATGTTTGTTTCTAAATCTTTTTTTGAGTTTAAGAGTAATTTGTTGAGATTTTTTTCAAATATAAAATTTTATAGAGATTATTTTACTTTTTCATTTAGAAGTATATCTAAAGTTTCCATATCTTTTAAAAGCATAGGATTTTCTTCGTTTAATGATATGAAAAAAAAGATAGGGAAAATTACAGTAAATTCAGTTTTATTGCAGGATACTAGTTTAGATAGATTATTGGATGAATTTGAGTATGCTTTGTTATCTAGATTTTAAGTTTTTTTACAAAGAATTTTTTGAATTTAAAGTATGATATGATATGTTAGATATATATTATGCTAAAAAATTTTTTTGGGGGTTTTTTTGAAATTTAATTTTGAGTATTTGGTTTCTTTTAAATATGTAAAAATTCCTTTTGTTATTAATATTTCCTTTTTTCTGGGTGTTTTGTTTGTTTTCCTAATTTTTAGTAGTTACTATTCATTCTTTGTTTCTTTTTTGTCTTCTGTTTTTATATATTTGAGTTTGTTTTTTCATGAATTGGGACATTTATTTGCTGCATTAAGAAAAGAAGTAAAGAATATAAGAGGTTTTTATATCCATTTCCTAGGTTCAACTTTGTTTTTTGATGAGGATATTTCAGATGGTAAAAAAGAAGGGTATATTGCTCTTTCTGGTCCTTTAGTTAGTATTGTTCTTAGTTATATTTTTTATGTTGTTTATATTATTACTGATTTTGCTGTTTTTAATATTTTGTCTTTAGCAAATTTTTTAATAGCAATAGTAAATTTGATTCCGGTATATCCTTTAGATGGTGGTAGGGCATTGAGAGGATTTTTATTAATTTTGAACATAGATATAAAAAAGGTAGATATTTTCCTTAAAATAAAAACTTTAATTATAGGACTTATTTTAATAATTATTTCTCTATATTATTCCTTTAATAAGGAATATCTTGAGTTTTTTAAGTTTTATATTTTAGGGGTTTTTTTCCTTGTTTTGGTTTTTAAAGATTTGCATTCTTTTTTTAAAGAAATCTTTTTAGGGGGAAAATTATGAGTGTTGTGCAGCAGGATAGACATTTATCTTTTTTGTTTGGTTCTACTAAGTTTGATGTATCTATTTCTTGGAACGGTAGAAGGCTTGATATTGGTTTTGATGTTAGACCTCCAGAAGATAAAGTTTTTTTTCATAGAAAAAAGTCTAAACCTTATAAGCCTTTTATAGGAAATTATAGTGTAAAAAATACAATAGATTTTTATGTTTCTTTAAGAGCTATACTTTTAAGAGATTATAGTTATTCATATAGTGAATTTAATAACAAAGGAGTAAAAGGTAGTAAAACATTTAGATTACTTTTGTCCTCTCCTTCTGTAAAGAGTGCTTATGGAGTATTGAGGGACTTTTTATCTTCTTTAAATGGAGATAAAAGTAGATTTATTAATGTTTTAAGGTTATTTTGGAATGAATTATTAAGTCATGAAGATGAAGAGGATCAGTATAGATTCTTTTTACAGAATTATAAAAAATATATGTTGGATGCTAATTTTTCTCAGTTTTCTGCTTTTTTAGAAGATGCTTATACTAATTTTAAAAGTTATTCTCCTGAGCAGTTTACTTTAAAAGAAGTTTTTAGTGCTTTTTATCCTTATCAGCAGGTTATATTTGAGTTTATGCATACCGCTGAGGAGGCTAGGTATACTTTACTTTATTTAGATTATTATATTATTGATTTTTTGAAAGATGAAATAGAGAAATTTTTAGAACAAATAGATAGTCGAAAAAGTTCTATTTATGGAAAATCTAATGTAGATAAAGCCCCTGTACCTGTACTTGTGATAGAAAAAGAAAAAGGAATAAGAGAATTTAGTCTGTTCCCAGTTGGAGTTTCTGGATTTTTAGATGAAAATGAATATAGGCTTTTTAAAAAGGCTCTTGACTATTATATTTCAACAGGTATAGCTCCTAGGTTTGTTTCCAAAAATGGTATTGGTCTAATGGGAGGAAAAAATTCTCTGGTTTTACTTGTTGGTGGGAAACCTTTCGATATTTTAGGTAGGAAAGAAGCTGCTAGAGTTTTATTTAGTGCTTTATAAAGTTGTAGTAGGTATTGTGTTTAGTACTTACTTTTAATTTTTAGTTGAGGTGAATGGAAATGTCAGGTTCTTCTTTTAATGGAAGATCTAATTATACTCAAGGTAATATAAGAATAGATAAAGATAGTGGTGTAATAAATACAACGAATGATATTAAAAGTTTACTCGATTTACTTGATTACATTCAAAAAAGATATGCTGTTGAGTCGAAATCTAAGATACTTCATACAGCTCAGGATCTTTTTACAACTAAAGATTTTTTTAATGTTTTTAAGATAGGTTTTAAGGATGTAGTTTCTTTTGAGTTTTTGACATTAATATTTTTTCTTTATCCTATATATCTTTTATACGAAAGTGGATTTGTTATTCTTTTTCCTAATGTAGATGAAAGATGGGTTGTTACTTTTTTAATCTATTTGTTTACTTTTTCAACTCAGATTTTCTTTTTGTTATTTGTTTATTATATGACTCGCAATTACTATGATGGTGTTAGTCCTAGGAAGACTGTTTCTGCTTATGCTTGGGGGAGAGTTACGGGGTATATTGTTAAAATCATTCTGTTTTTGGCTTTTTTTGGATTTTTATATTATTTGTTAGGACATAGTCCTTCATTTTTAAATAAACTCGTTTATTTTTTGTCTAATGTCACTCATGAGCATCCTATGGAGGTTTATAAAAAAGTTTTAGTTGCTAAAAGTCAAATTTTTACTGATATGTTTAAGGTTCCAGGTATTGTATTTATTTTTTTATTAGGTACTGTTATTTTGGTTAAATACCACGAAAATTATTACCAAAAACATTTAAAGGACAAGATAGGGAAAGGGAAACACGATTATAAACATAAAGAAGGGCATATTCATCTTGGATGGGGGTATAGGGTTTATCCTTTAAATAAAAAGCTTATCCCAATATATCAAAGTGATAAGTCAAGGAATTACAATACAGGAATAGTAGGGCAAATTGGGGTTGGTAAAACATTTACCCTTATGAATAGAGTAAAGTACGATATACTTAATGGGGATAATGTTGTAGTTATTGATCCAAAGGGGTCGGGAGATTTATTTAATTTTGTTTTAGAGTGGACTATAAGAGCAGGGAGATTAAAAGATTTTATATATATAAATCCTGTGTATCCAGAATATTCATCGAAGATTAATCCTCTTGCATATTATTCTATGCCTGAAGTTATTATAAATACTGTGCTTGCAGGTATAAGAGTTAAAGATGAGTTTTATCTCAATATAGCTAGAGAAGTTACATCAATTATAGTTTATGGATTGATAGAAATATCCAAGTATAAGAGAAAGGTGAAGCCTGATTTTACTTTTGATGACATAAAATCATGGCTTAGTGCTCCCAAGTTAGAAGAAATGAAGAATGTTCTGATGACTATAGAAACCCCTACAGCTGAAAAACTTGTGTCTGATATAGAACAGATACTTGCAACATCTTCAGACAACTTTGCTAAAGTAGGTGCTTCTTTAAGGACTGTTTTAACATCTTTATCTATTGGTTCTGTAGGTGCAATTATAGGTAGATCTACGGAGAATGATTTTGTGAAAAGGCTTATGGAAGGGAAAGGAGTTATTTTGTTTGTAGAAACAGCTTCACTTTTAATGAAAGATACATCTTCAATTATTGGGAAAGTTTTACTCTCTAATCTTGCTTCTATAGCAGGATATTTTTATGCTCAAAGAAAGAAGCTTCCAAGGAAGTTAAAAGTTCATGTTGATGAATTTTATACTCAAGCCTTTATAGGAGTTGAAAATCTTTTTGATAAAGGTAGAGAAGTTGGAATACATATGGATGTTTATTTTCAATCAATATCCCAGTTAGATGCAGAGCTTGGTTCTGATAGGGCTAAAGTTGTTCTGGAAAACATAAATAATTATATGATAATGAGGATAAAGTCGCCTGAAACAGCTCAAAAGTTTGCTGAGATTATAGGTATGGGAAAGGATCTTTTGACTAATTATCATTCAGATGGTTCTGTTACTATGATGGAAAGGGAAGATTGGAGAGTTTATCCTGCAGATTTTATTAGACTTGAAAATAGGGAATTTATTTTTCATACTGGAGAAACAGATTATAGGGGTTTTACGGTTGATGTAGACCCTCCAATTTTACAAGTTGAAATGCCAAAGTTATCTACGAAAGCATTTTAGAGAGGTTATTTGTTATGGATTCTTTATTTTCTTTTTTAGAAGAAAATAAGATTTATTTTTCTTTAGGATTAATGTTCTTAGGAATGGTTTTGTTAGGGGTGTATTTTGAGATACCTTCAAAATTTTTAAAAATTAAAAGAGCTAGAAAGAAAGATGATTTAACAAAGTACTTAAAAGAATATATGGATGATGATGGGAATATTTTGCTGGAAAAATTAGCTAAAATTTGGGCAGAGGCTGATAGTGTATCTAGGTACACGGAAGAGGAAGTTGAGAGGATTTTGGATAAAGCTGCAAGATTAACAGAGAAAGAATTGGTTTTAAAAGCTGAGCATGCTTTGCTGAGTTCTACAGGGACTTCTGAGGAATTCTTTGATAAACTCCCCGTAGAAGAAAAGATAGCATCTTTATTTGGTGAAAGTTTTCTTGATGATATTCTTCAGCAAGAGTTAGGAGATGATATTTCACCTTCAGTTAGGAGTTCTCTTGCAGAAGAAATTTGGAAGTTTATGGAATCTAGAAGTGGGAATAGAAAACTTTATGAGTTATCTAGAGATGAATTAAGAGATTTTATAAAAGATATAAAGGAATCTTTAGGAGGAATGAATTTTATTACTACTAATAGAGCATCTGATATAGCTAATGAAGTTGTTAAGGAAGTACAAAAAGAGGAGGAAGAGTCTGTAACTGTTTCGTCTAAATTGGTTTCTTTAGAAGGTCCATCTGAATTACCTATTAATAATAGTTATGAGGGGAATTTACCTAGTTCAATAAAAGACCGGCTTTTAGTGTTAGGAGTTTCTTTGGAAATAGTAGAAAAAATTTATTTTAAGAGTGATGATTTTATGAGAATTCAGCATCTTTTTGATTATTTATGGGACAAACATGTAGAGGATATAATTAAATTTTATACGATGTTATATAGAAATAAGGATTTAAAGTATTTTTTGAATCAGTCTTATGAACCAGTAAAACTTTTTAAAGATTTTTTAGTTTATGTTTTAGAGAGTTATAATCCTAATTATAGAGAGGATAGTTTTTATTATGCTTTTGGAAAAGTATTTAGTAGTTGTGAGTTTTATAATTATTTAAGTTTGCATAATGTGCAGGTTTTTAAGAAGAAAAGGTTGTCAAATCCTGTTTTGTTTACCTTTTTAGGTATTTTTTCTGCATTTGAGTCTACTTTTTCTGATGAATTTAAGGAAATATCGGTAAATTATATTGAAAAATTGGTTAATTATTTAAATGTTCGTAATGAAGCTGTTGCTTATAGAATTTATACATACAAAGATAGAAGAGGGGAAGAAAAAGAGTATGCTTCTAGTTATGATTTTTTAGGTTTTGTTTTTAATGAAGATATATATTTAGTTCCTAAAGCTATAGATATTATTTTTGGAAAATATTTTTTAGTTATTCCTTATAATTTTAGAGCTGATTTTGAGATGAATTTTTCTTCTGAATATTCACCTCATGTTTCTAAGTATAGATTGGTTTTTGGTGAGTCTAAAGGAGAAAGAATAGAGATATTAACTAAACTTAAGAGAGATTCTTATTTATATTCCTTTTTGTTTTTCAATTTAAAGCATAAGGAAAATAAAATACCGAATTATAAAGGGTTAAAAGAGGTTTTAAGAGTATGAGGATTTTTCGTCTTTTTAAAAAGAAGAGGAAAGGACCTGTGAAAATTTCCTTACCGGCTATAATAGAAACCACGGGAAAAGCAAGATTTCAAGAAGATCCAGAACTTGTGAAAAAAGAAAAAGATTTAAGAGAAGCTCAGTTAGTATCTAAAGTTGTCAAAAGGTTTGCAGAGGCTTTTGATAGAGCTTTGCTTAAGCATACTAATGTTATTATGGAGACTATAGAGGACCATACTAATAAAGTAAACAATAAAATTGAGACAGAGATTAAGAAAGTTAATGAAAAGATAGATAAAGTTGAAACTAATTTAAAAGAAGAGTTTCTTAAGCATCAAGAGGAAAGGTTTAAAGAAATATATTTGCTTTTGAGAGAAAAAGGTTTTGAACTTCCTAATAAAGAAGTTGTAAAGGATAAAAATCATGAAGATACTGAAGATACTGAAGATACTAATGAATTAGTTGTCTCTAACAAAGATATTTCTTATGAACAACAACAAGAGGTTCTTGAAGAAGATATTAGTAATGAAGCATTTTGTGATGATGAAAGTAGTTTAGATGATGATTTTTTAATTTCTGGATTAGATGATGCCAGATTAAATAAAGATGTTGTAGAGAGCTTGGAAGAAGAAGGGCTAAATGTTGTTGTTGAAGGTAGTGAAGATGAAGTTCTTGATGTATCAGATAATAGTAAAGAGGAAGTTTTACTTTTATCTGAAAGCATTGTTGATAAGAATGATAATGATAAAAATTTAAATAGGGCAATAGAATCTCAGGATGAAAATTTTTCTGGAAAAAAATTACCACTTATTTATGATGATAGTAGATATTGGTTTGCTTATAATTTTGCTTTATTAGTTTTCTTAGACACTCTTTTAAAAAATAAATTAGGTGATTTACAAGTAGAGTATGAAGATGTTGATATTCAAGATATTAGTATCTTTTTGGATGTAGATACCTCTTTGTATTTTAAACTGGTTGAAAGAATTTTTAATGAAAAATTTTCTATTTCTGATGTAAATAGTAGTTATTTAGATGGATATTATAAGTTTAGTGTTTCAGTATATAAAAAGCTTATTTTGTTTGTGGTTTATACTCTAAAACAGGAAATTTCAAATTCAGATTTAACTTCAAAGGACTTGAAAGAAATTTTTTATCTATTGGATTTGATTATATTTCTTTTGAAGAAATCAGTATTTTTAGAAGAAAATTTCAAATATTTTTCTTCGGATTTTAAGTATAAGGAAGGTCTTCATGTTGATATAGAAAAAAGATATATGTATTATTCAAGGACATTTCTTTCTTCTCATAATGCTTTAGTTTTATTTTTTATTTTGAGTTACTATTATTCTAATTCTAACAAAAAAAATTTTAATAATGTTAAGGAACTGCTATTACTTATAGCAGGAGCTTTGTTTCATGATATAGGAAAGATATATTCTTCTAAGGTATCTCAACATAAAGATGAGATTGTTTTAGAGTTATTTATAAAAGACTATTCATCTAAATTTAGTTTTGAGGAGTCTATTATTTTTCTTGAAAAAATGGGTTTATCTTCCTTCGTAGAAAAGATAAAGATACAGGATAATAGTAAAAGTAATGGTATAAAAAGAAGAGGTCCTCGAAGTAATATAGATACTATATCGGATTTGTCGGATATTTCAAATTTTTTTTCATCTACAGTTTTTGAGTTTATAAAACTTGTTTTTAAATATCATTCTACTCTGAATGTGAAAGAATCTCTTTCTGATGAGCAGTTTTTTAACTTTAAGATACTTTTTTTCTCTGATAAATATGCTAGATTATTTGAAAACAGAGTTATTGAGTTTTTTAATTTAAAGTATAATTCTGTAGAGATTTTTTCTGAAAGTTTTGATAATTTTAAAAGTATTATACTTATGAATAATTATTTTACTTATATTCCTGAAGATTTTAAGAAGGCTTATTACTCTAATTTGGGATTTAGTGGAGTGAATTATTCTTCTTATTCTTCAATTACTAAAGAATTAACTGATAAGGGTAAAAAACTTTTTTTAGAGGATTTTAAGAAGTTAGTTGAGTTTTTTGTTTATATTGAGGAAAATAGAAATATTAAGGAGCATGATTTTTATAATGTTTCTTTTTCTTCATCGAGAAAATTGTATAAGGTACCTATGAAATCTTTAGGTGTAGAATTACTTTCCCGTGGGTGGCTGAATCTTTTTTCTTATTTTTTTGCAAATATATTTGCTAATGAAGAGATTAATTATAAGGACATATTACATAGTAGGGATATATCGTTTTTATATAAAAAATTAGGATTTAATATTTTTGATATGTCTGATAATTTCTTTGTTGAGAATGATGATGGAGATTTTTATTTGTGTATGTCAAAGGATTTTGTGGAAAGAGTATTATCATTTAAATAGGGCTTAAGACTTATATACTAACTTATAATGTTACTAAATTAGAGAATCTAAGTTATTTATTATTCTATCTTTTATTTCTTTATTATTTATTGCTAAGGATATTAATTTTTTTATTGATTGATTTATTTTATTTTTAGGATTTTCTGTAGCTATTATGAAATCATTTACATCTTTGATTTTTTTTGTCTTTGATAGTAAATTCAATGGGATGAAAATTTTGGAATTATCTAAATTTTTTATTTGGTTTTTTATTTGTTTCATAAATTCTATTCCAGGCTCATCATTGTCATAAAACATAAAGATAAATTTAGGAAGTTTTTTTAGTAGATTTATCTTTTCAGGAGTTGAAAAGGTACTGTTTATATTTGTTAGTCCTATGACATTTTTATATCCTAGGCTTTTTAAAGATAAATAATCTGTACTGCCTTCTACTAGGAAAGTGGCTAAAGAATTTTGTTTTAGATCTTCTATTCCAAAATCTGTAACTTTTCCTCCAGGGAGAAATTTAGCTTTTGGTAGTTTATTATTTTTACTTATTTTTCTGAATTGGATGTTTACTATGTTTTTACCATTATAGTCGTATAGGGGTATTAATATCTTGTAATCATTTTTGTAATAATAATAAAGTATTTTGTATTTTGCAGCTACTTCTTTATTTAAAAATCTGATAAGGTTTTTTTTAAATAGTATGTTTCCGTTTATATTTCTTGATTTTAGATATTTTAAAGAGTTGGTACATATATGTTCTTTGCATAGTTTCCATATCTCTTCAGGATTTATATCATTATCCTTTTTTGTTTCTTTAAAATTTTGGTTTTCATAAGTTTCCTGCTTGATGTTTCCAGACTGTATTTCCTTGAGAAAGAGTTTCCATTCTTCTTCTGTTAGGGCTTTTTTATTTATTCCTTCTAGCATAGCTACTGCTTTTGCAGGTATATAATGATATCTTGTATTAGAAGGTTTAAGTGATTTACCAGAAATTTTAGCCCATTTTTCTTTTAGTTTTTGTCCACATACTAAGCATGTAAAAACATTTACTTCTGGGAATACTAAAGCGGATGCTTTATTATCATCGTGGAAAGGGCATTTTACAGAGTAGGTTTTTACATGTTTTTTTACCTTTAATCCAAATTTTTTTTCGAGGAGTATTATTATGGTTCCTGGAGGTAGTTTTTTCATTTTATGTTGACCTTTTAAAAATTTTTTATACTATATAGTTGTATGTTTGGACTTCTTATTATGATATGATATATAGGTATTTATTTCAATAACTAAGGAGGTATATATATATTTTGTCTACTTCTATAAAGAATTTGGCTAAAGAAAGTTTGAAAACTTTTTTTAGCAATAAAGAAGGCTATAAGGATAAGATAGAAGAATTTTTAGATTATTTAAATGATAGATTAATTATAGTAAGCTTATTAGAGACGGCTAAATTTGGTAATTATCCGTTTAAGTGGTTATCTGCAGATCAAAAGAACTTCTTAAATAATGGTGGAGAACTTTGGTTATCTTATTTTGCAGGTGTTGAATATCCTATATATTCTAGAGATGAAGATTATAGTGATTTAAGTTTTGTTTATTTTATTAATGAGTTTAATAAAATTAAGGCACATTTAGATTTAGAAATTGATTTATCAGAAATTTCTCCAGCATCTGTTGATAGATTTATTAGAATTAAGATTATTCCAGAGTCATATAGAAATTTTAAGTATATATTTATGCCAGTATTTATTATTTATGGTATGAATAAGGGTTATTTCTCTAAGTTAAACAGAAAAGATTTTTTAGTTCTTGAGAGATTATCTATGTTGTTTTTAAATAGATTTTTAAATGAATTTATAAATAAAGCGAAGAACAAAAAAATAGAGAATGTTTCTAAAGATATTTTAGAGGTTGTAGAGAGGATTATTAGGGCTTCTGGAGAGAAATATGATTTTATTATAGGTAAGTTAGTTACTTTGAAAAAATTGATATTGTCATCTGAAAGGTCTTTAGTTAGTACTGATTTTTCAGATGAAGATAGTGAACAAATAAGATTTATTCAGGATGCCTTAAAAATAATAAAAAAGCAGTATTTCCCTAATTTTAATAAAGTTATGAAAGAAAAGATAGGTGTAGATGTTTATAATATTACGTATAAGCTGAGAAAAAGATATATATCTAAACGAGAATACAATAAACTTAAAGAAGAAATATATAAGATTAAGGAAGTTCCAGAAATTAGTAAAGCAGGAGTTCTTTTTGAGAAAGCATTAGAATTGAAAGCGGTTAAAGATAGACAGATTAAACAAATAAATGTAGAGAAAATAGATATGGATGATAATGAAAGTAAAAGTGCTGAAAAAGCTTTAAATACTTTAAAGGAAATAGGTGTTATTAATAAAGATATTTCTAAGGATAGCGAAGAAAGAATAAAAAGAGTTTTAGTGGCTTTGAAAAGGTTATCTTATGATAAAGATTTAGAAGATTTTGCAACAGTAAAGATGTATTTTTAGATATCATCTTTTATTAGTATTGAATATTTTCCTGATATATAACCTTTGTCTATTTTATACCAAGTGTTACCTTTTTCGTCTAATTTTTTATCATAAACTCTTTTTTTAGTCCCAGGAGTTAATATACCTAATTTTTTTGAGTTTTTTGATGGTTTTTCTCTTATATTTAGCCATGTTATTGATATTGCAAATATTTTTCCTTGGGATATTAAAATTTTTTCATTATGTTCTTGTTCTAGTTTTTTGATTTTGTTTATTATATTTTCCTGACTTTTTATAGTTAGTTTTATTGCTTGAGATATTTTTTTATTTTCTTGATTGCTAATTTCTATTATTTTTTTGAGTTTTGTATTTTCTTCTTTTAAATGTTCTATTTCTTTTCTTAGTTTATTAATAGAAATTTTATTTTCTATTTGAGAAGCATTTAAATTTTTAATTTCGTTCTCTATTTCATTTTGCTTTTCAGCATTTATTTTTACTGCTTTTGTTAGTGTGAATAGTTCTTTATCTGCTTTAGTTTCTTTTTTGATGCTGCAGGAGTTAGAGATTAGACTTATAATTAAGCCTGTAGTTATTATGGTTATTAATTTGGTATTTTTCATTTTTTTTCCTTTTTATTTTGATTTTTCTGGTATATTATATATCATATCATATATTTATTTAATAAAAAATATAATGGTTTAGCTTTTTTCTTGAGGTGTTAATTATGCAGGGTATTTTTTCTTTGTGTTTTTGGATTTTTTTTGTTATTTTTTATTATAGTTTTGCTGAGGATTCGAATCAGGTTGGGGCAAATATTTCTAATGATATAAAGAATTTCTATATGAAAGATAGAAATACTATGAATGATAAACTTTTTGTTCCTGGTAATGATGGTAGTAAACTTTTGAATACTTTAGGGGGAGAATCAGGTTCTGCAAATTTCAATTGTACTTCAGAGTATCCTTTTTTAGAAATAAGCTATTATCCTTCAACTAGTTTAGGGGATATAAATTTGACTATAAGAGAAGATCTAGATTTAAATGGTATTTATGAATATGTTATTAGTTTGAATGGTATTTCTGCAGTTTGTACGACAGGATTCCTTGTTTGTAGCCCTGGGTCAACTTCTAATTGTAAGTATTATAGAATTATTGTGGATGATGCAGGTAAAGTTAGCTTTTTAAATCCAGTTGTTTATTTCCCTTCTTTGGCATCTTGTTATTTTATAAATTCTTCTGCAGGCAAAATTTCTTTGAATTATCCGGAAGGTGTTTCTAAAATTTTAACAGATATATCTGGTTTAATTTCTAATCTAGTATCAGGTAAGAAGGATTTTGTAGGTGTTGTGTCTTATAAAGATTATCAAAATTTTACAGTCAAATTATCTGGAACAAAGCCTTCTTCTTGTATTTCTGCAAATTCAGATACTTTAAGAAGGGCCAAGTCTTACTATTCTAGTGGAGGCAAAGATGATTCATCTTTACGAGCGGATATTGAAGCTGTTAAGACAGGATTGAGCCCTGATATTCCTATAGATGGGATGGAGAGTTCTACTGCTATTGGTGTTTATGAATATGTTTCAACATCTCCTTCATTGAAAACTCAACCTCCACCAGATATTTATCAATGTGTTATTAAGAATAATATTTATGTTGTAGAGACTAGGTATTTTACAGATGGAGGATGTGATTTAGGGACTTCCAATCCTTGTCCAACAGGTCTTCAAGAGATAGGGAATAATAATTTTAAGTGTAGAGTTAGGGGATATAATAATGGATGTGGTCAAAACTATAATGTTTTCCTTTGTGGTAAATGGGAAACAAGCTGGTATATACCTGATGATGAGAGAGAGTATATAGTTATAAATGGGACAGTTATTAGAAATGTTAGTAGAAAAGGTAAGAATACAGAGTGGGGTAGGGGCACTTGTAGTGGAGATACTACTAAGGGTACAGCTTCTTGTAATTCTAGGGGTTATACTCCTTCTAATGATTTTGTTCAGGCTAGGTTTTCCTATTATAATTTAGGTGCTTGTAATGGAGTACCTTCTACAACTTTATATTATTATTTGAAGTTGAAAGATATTTTATCTGTTCAAACTTATAATAATTGTCCAACGGATCCATCTTGTAAATTAAAGAAAGAGTATGTTTGTGATGTTAATGGACAAGATTGCATACAAACTTATTCTTCTACAGGAATATCTGTTAAATTAACACCTGTATGTTATTCTTTTAAAACTGATCTTGAAAATTATGTTGCTTGTTCTGATGGGGAAAATATTACAATTCAGTACAGGGACGAAAAATATACTTTGATTTCTGGTAAAGATAAGTGGTTTTATATTAAGAGGGTTTATGTTTGTGATAAGGGATTGCAAGATCCTAATATGCCCGGTAAGGATTTCTTTGATGATGCTGTTAAGACAAGGGAGTCTATATATACAAACGAAAATAAAACGGAAATCAATTATGATTTTTCTTCAGGAAGATATACTTATAAGGATTTTGTTTCTGGAAATGGAAGTATAAGGATAGGTACTTTAAATTCTTTAAATAATTCTTGTAATAAAGTTTGTAGAGTTAAAGTTAAGGCTTCTTTGATAGATGATTATTCTGCTGGATCTGGGGAAGTAGTTCCAAATGTGGATTCTAGTAATTCATCTCCAATAAATGCAAAAGATACTTTGGATTATGTTGAGCTAAGGGAGTGTGTTAATAATGTTTGTCCTTATAATTCTTCTGTAGAAGTTTTATTATCTAATTGTTTTTGTTTGGGAGAGGATCAAAATATTGATACAGAGACACTGTCTGGAATTATGGGAGTTTACAATGCAAGTAAAGATATGATATGTAGTTCTACACCTCCTTAATATTTTAATACTGGATTTTAAGGGAGATGTATTATGTTAAAGAAAACATTTTTTTTAATTTTTCTTTTTTATTTTGGTATTTCTAATGCAGCATCTATTTGTATTGATAATGGAGCTGTTTTTGATGATGATAATCTATGTAGAAATATTTGTTCAACCTGTTCTAGTGTAAGTTTAGTATCTAATTCTAGTGGAGTTTGTGATAAAACTAATTATCGAGCTTTTGTTTATTTTAATAATAAAACTTATGCAATATCTAAAAGTGTAGGTTTTTGGGAAGATTTTAATAATCTAGCTGTTGTATCAAATCAGGATTTGAATGCCTTGCTTGCTGGTATTTTAGCATTTTATAAGTTAGATGCATGGATTGGGTTGTATGATCCACAAAGAAGTCAATCTTTTAATTATATTGATAAAAGCCGATTTATTTGGGTTGATGGGTCTGCTTTATCTTATGATAATTTTTCTTCAGGAGAACCTAATAACTATGTGGCAAATGAGGATATAGGATTAGTTCCTGTTTTAGGAGAACATTGGGTTGTTATGCTTTCTAATGGTACATGGAATGATATAGGATATCATCAATTATATGGAGGGGATTATAGTCCAAAAAGGAATGCTATTGTTCAGTGGAATGGTCCGTTAGATTGTGTCAATGTAGGGGTTACTTCTGATAGAAATCAATCCCCTACAAATCTTATAGATAATGTTTGTAATGGCCAAACACCTTGTTATGTTTGTACTGAAAATGGAAGTAATTTTAGAGAGTGTAATATTGCAAAAAATAATAGTGGTCAGACAGTTTATAGTTGTCCAATAGGTAGAGTGGCATGTTCTGCAACTTATAAGAACCCTATTTGTCCGAAGGGAGGCAATTTTAATGCGAATACTGGAAAATGTGAAGCTCAACCTCTTTAAGATATTTGCTTTAATAGGCATTGGATATTTGTTAAGTTCTTGTATAGGTAGTGGAACAGCCTATACATCAAAGATATGTTCTTATAATTGTAAATCAGATTATCAATACTATATAGAAGTATCAAATGATAGAAGAAAAGTAAGATATGTAATTAAAGATGCTGCCTATGGATTATCTTACAGTAATTGGGTAGATATAAAAACTGGTGGAGTTTCATATATAACTACCCCATATGGATACTCTTCAGTAGTTTTTGAAATAAAAGGTAAACAATTCAGAGTTAATTATGGTGGTAAGTGGGGAAACTGGGCTAATATTTGTGAAAGTGATTACTCATATGCAAAAGTTACATACTCAACAGGAGCTTATGACAGTGTGAAAGTAGAAGTAAATAATGGTCAAACGAGGTTATGTTATCAAGGTTGGTGGGGTAATTATAGGTTAGTTTGTGGAAACTGGGTAAATTTTGATTATAGTTATGTATGTCAGGAATGTCCTCAAGGTTATACATATAACTCAATTAGGAATATTTGTGAAGCAAATCCTATCTGTAGTGATGGAACATATGACCCAGTAACAAAAAAATGTTATATAGGTGATTTTACTTGTCCTCTTGGAAATTATGATTGTTTGACTTTATCTGATGGGAAAAATTATTGTTCTCCTAATAGCTGTGCTGACGCTTCTACTTCTACGGTTGTTGATGATACTATACAAGGAGCTAATGATAGAAAGAATGATGGAGAGGTTGATGAAAACGGTAGATGTTTAGGAACTGTGTATATTTTCAATGGTAACGATAGGAGATGTAGACCTCCTGGGACACAGACAGTTTTTAATAATTGTTGCTCTAAAGATAAGATTACCTTGTTAGGGCTTGTTAATTTGGGTAAGTGTAATTCTGATGAGGTAGTTTTGGCAGGTCTTAGAAATTCTGAGGATGGTTTATCTCAATGTCATTATATTGGAGAGTATTGTGCAGAAAGGTTTAAATTTCCAGGAGGAAGCGTTTGTATTCAAAAGAAGAAAACTTTTTGCTGTTTTGGATCTATTTTATCTAGAATTATTCAGGAGCAAGGAAGAGCTCAGCTAGGTATAAGTTGGGGGACCCCTAGAAATCCTAATTGCAGGGGATTTACTCCGGAAGAGTTTCAAAATATAGACTTTGGGAAGATTGATTTTTCTGAATATAAAGCAACCATAAGTAGGAAAGCTGTAGAGAATATTAATGTTAATGATTTGAATAATAGTTTTAGTGAACATATTAATGATGTTTTTAACAAGTAATAGGATATTTGTTTTAATATTTTAAATTTTATTTGATTTTTAAAAAAAATATGATATGATATGAAGTAATGCTATATATTATGCTAAAAATTTTTTTTTGGGGATGATTGTGAAACTATATTCTAGATTTCCTCAGGGAGCAGATAAGCTTGTTCAATTCTTTGACTGGGAGTTAGATGAACTTATTTTCCCAGCTTTTTTTATTGTTATTGGTTTAGCGTTGAAAAATCCTCTTATAATGCTATTTAGTTTTTTTTCGATGAAGTTATATATGAAAGGTAAACAAAGATTTCCTAATAATTTTATTTTCATTTTTCTCTATTCTATGGGGCTTATAAAGGAAAAAACTTCTGTTCCTGGTTATGTTAGAACTTTTATGGAGTAGTTTTAATTATGAGGATAAAAAGGTATAAGGAAGAGTGGTTTAATATTCTTCGTCAAAATTTTATTTTGTTATTTTTAGTTATTGTTCTTTCTTTAGTGAACATTTTTTTAGCTATTAATTTAGTAAGGTCATCTAATAATAAATTAGTAGTTTTAGTACCTCCCAAGGTAACAGATAAATTGGAATTTCTAGGTTCTAAACCTTCTGTTGCTTATCTAAGGTCTATGGGTTTTTATGCAGTTTCTTTATTGTCGAGTTATACTCCCTCTAATATAGGAACTCAATTTAAATATTTTCTTTCTTTAGTTCCTTCATCCCATTATCATCTGGTTGAAGAAAAGCTTAGAAAGATTGAAAAGAATGAGAAGAAGTATGAAGTTTCTCAAGAATTTGGTACTAATGGAAATATCAAAGTTTATACAGATAAGATAGTAGTTGAAGGGACTATTAGAAGATATTTGTCAGGAAAGCTTATAGATACTCTACCTGTTAGATACACAATTTACTATAGGGTTGGAGATTTAGGAAATTTTGAGGTATTAGGTTATGAGCTTGATAAAATTTAACTTTTCTAGTTTTTGTTATCTTTTTGGTTTATTACTTGTATTGGGACTTTCTTTTGCAGAAGAGAATTCTAAGGAAGTTGTTGAACAGAAGATAAAGGAAATAGTATCCCAAAAATATCATGAGGTTTTCCCAGAAGATGATTATAAGATTATAAATATATCGAAGACAGATATAAATCGAATTTATTGTCCAGATGGTATTACATATTATCAAACTAGTGCTGAGAAGTATTTAGCAATATCTTTTTCAGAAACAAAAGAAAATGAAATAAAAAGAAATATGTTTTTAAAGATAAAGCCTAAAATTTTAGTTAATGAGTCTACTGCTGAGGAAAGGTTTATTTATAATGATTCTCCAAAAGAGTTATATTTAAAATGTGGAAATAATCTTTATACGTTTATATTAAAGCCTATGAATATTCCTGCAAGGACAATTTATATAAGGAGCGCTATTCCTAGACAAGATAAAAACAATTCTAATAATTCTAATATTAGTACTTTGAATTCTGTGAATAAGCATGTATCAAATAAGCCTATTAAGAAGATTTCTTTATTGCAAAAGGGAGATAGAAAAAAAGCTTTAGATTTTGAAAAGAGTATGAATTCTTATGAAGAAACATTGTTAGTTATAGTTAAAAGCATTATGAAAAAGGGATTTGTACCAGGATACTCTGAATATAAGAATTTGGAATTTGTGGATAAGTTTAAGCAAGGTTCCTTAGTTTTAAGTAAGATTTTTGAAGGTCCTACATATAGAGCGTATCTTTACAGTTTTATAGCTTCTCAAGATATAAGTAAACCTCTTAGAGAGATAGATTTTGCTTATTTATCAAGGAAACCTTTGGCTATATCGATTTCTGATTTAACTTTAAGAAAGGGTGAAGCTACAAGTATAGTTATAGTAGAAGCTGCAAAAAATCCAATTATTGTTTTTAAATTGAGTGATACCAAGGAGGTTAAATAATGTCTTGGAAGGATATTCCTGGAATGGATGATGCTAGTGATGAAAATGGCAGTAATAAAAAATTAGATAATAATGAGTCAAATTATAATGATGAAGGTACTCCGAAAGAATATCATAATAATGATGGTAACGACGGTAATATAGATTTTTCATTTGATGATAAACCTACTTCTGATCATATAAGCCCAAAGAATTCTGATATAAGAGATAGAAATAAGAAAATAATTTTAATTAGCGGTATAGCATTAATTTTATTTTCTTTTTTAGTTTATATTGCTTCTTTTTCTCGTAAGCCTCCTGAAAGGGCAGAGATAAATAAAGAAATAAAGATGGAAATGCCTCAAGAAGATGAGACTGTGGAGGAAAATACTGCAATTTATTCTTTAAAGAGAGAAGTAGAAGAATTAAAAAATCAACGGAAAAGCCTTTTAAATGCTAATGGTACTAGAAAAGAGTTTAATACACAAAATAATGTTAATACTTCTTCAATACCATCATCTAGTCGTAATGATAATTCTACTAATGTTAGTGATGTTAATGTTAAGGTAAATTCGACTCAGTTACCTCCTTTGCCTCCTCCAGGAGATGTTTCGCAGACTTTTTCTGGATCATCACCCCAAGGATTTTCGGGGTCCTTTAATTTGGGAGGTAATGATAGTAAACAAAAGCAAGACAAATATAAGATTATTTTAGTGGATTCTCCTTTTCAATCAGGATCTTTTTCTCGTTCAGGAAAATTAATGAATACTGTTTATACAACAAATACTATTGTTGGTAAGGATAGTAATAGTAATATGAAAAATTCCTCCGAAGATCTATTGGAAGAAACTTCTAAAAGTGTTTCTCTAGAGGATAAAAAGGATTCTAATAAAGATAGTAATGTTGTTATGAATAGAGATGAGAAAAAATCTATGAAGTTTACTATTCCTGCGGGGTCTTTTTTTAAGGTTGTTTTGCTGAACGGAGTAGATGCACCTACAGGAATGGGAGGTAAAGCTAGTCCTTATCCTGTAATAGCTAGGGTTTTGACTGATTCAGTATTACCAAATAGGTTTTTCGCTGATATGAAAGGTTGCTTTGTTGTAGGAGCAGCTACAGGGGAACTTTCTAGTGAGAGAGTTATTATGAGATTTACGAAAATTTCATGTGTAACTAGGACAGGTAAGGTTATAGAAAAGAGTATAACCGCTTTTATTGCAGGTGAAGATGGAAAATATGGTCTTATAGGAAGGGTTGTCTCTAAAGCAGGGGCACAACTGGGTAGGGTACTATTAGCTAAGTTTGTTGAGAGTGCAGGTAATATTTTAACTTTACAATCTCAAACTATAGCTACCTCAGGGTTAGGTACGGTAACTACGATAAATCCTGAAGATGCTACAAAAGCTGCATTGTATAGTGGATTTGCAGGAGCTGCTAAAAGTTTAGCTGAATATTATTTAAGGTTAGCAGATCAGATATTCCCTGTTATTGAGGTTAATGCAGGACGTCAAGGGGATGTAGTTCTTTTACAGAATTTAACAATAGATATGAGTACAGATTTAAAGGATAATGGGGGTTTTATACAGAGGAGTGGAGTTTTAAGTGATACATTTTCTCCAGAAGATAAGGTTTTTAAGATAAAAGAGGAGATTAGATAATGATAGTTAGATTTTCTTTTGTTATTTTTTCGTCGTTGATAGTTTCTAGTTGTGCTTTTTTATTACCTTATGAAGAGGAACCCTTATGTAAGATAGGTAAAGAAGGTGGATATTGTGGTTCTATTTCAGATGTTTATCATCATACTTTGAATTTGGAAGTTGAATATAAGACTCCCGTAAAACTTGAGCCGGGAGTCCCTTGTGATAATTGTGATGTAGAAAGTTATAAAAAGAAAGTTGAAGATAGAGAGGAATCTAAAGATTTTCAGGATAGATATTCGGAGAAGTATTTTGGGAGGAATTAGTTAATGGTTTTGAGAATATTTTTAATGTTAGGGGTTTTTGTTTTTTTAGGAATTATGGTTTCTTCTTGTGCTAAGGATAGTAAAACAACATCATCTTTAGAGAAAAAAGAATATAAGAAAAATATTGAATATATAAAAGATTATGTAAAAAATAGCGAAAAGGAAAAAGTTGTTAATAAGAAGAAAATAGAAAAGTATGATAGGGCTTTGGGTTCAAAAAGTTCGGAAGTTTTGGTTAAAGTAGATGCTGATAAACTTGAAAGGGATTTAAAGAAACATTTAGATAAAAGGGAATTGGAAACATCAATGGTTTCACTTCCTCCTACGCCTGTTATTGTACCTGCTAAGGTTATAAGAATATTAATTTATCCTTATATAGATAATAATGGGAACTTTCATGGACCTAATTATATTTATACAGAAATAAGAAAATCTAGATGGGTTGTAGGAGATTTTAATTCTCCTTCTAGTGGTGAATATGGTAAAGGTTTTACTATTTTAGAGAGATAGGAACATGAGTGTTTTAGAAAAAGGTAAAGAAAAAATTAAGGATTTTATTTATGATTTATTTAATCCATTAATACTACCATATGTATATAAATTGCCAAAAGATTTTGTGTCTTCTTATTTATTTTATTTAATTAATGAAGAAGAAAATGTTTATATATCTAAAGATGGTTCTTATTCCTTATTGTACAAAATTTCTCAAGATGATTGGGAAGAATTTGTGGAATTTTTGTCAGGATGTAAATTTTTAGGGGTTTTTGATTATATAGGTTTTAGTTTTACTACTGAGATAGAAAGTTTAGATGAGAAGATTCTTTTTTGGGTAGTTAAGAAAATGTCTATTGAACCTTTAGACATAGAATCTAATTTTAATAAATTTCTCAAGGCTAGAGATATATTAGAAGATAAATTTAATGAATTTGGTATTTTTTATACTAAGGTTTCTACAGATTATTTACTTAAGTATGTAGATAATATATCATGGTATGTATTATCTGACCAATATGATGGAAATAATCCTATTTCTACTTGTTTTTATTCTCCTAAGATAGTATTAAGGGATGAGCTTTTTTATTCTGATAAGGATTTATTTTTTGTTTATTCTATTAAATCAACATATGAAGATTCCTTGAAAAATACTTTAATGTGTAAACCTTTTGATGTCCGAGATTTCAAAAGTCCTTTAAATTGTAAGCTTATTTCGACTAATACTTTTTTGCTTAAATATGAGGATAAATTTAAGGTGAGAATGGTTTCTTTTTTATTGTTGAAATTTGTTGATGGATTAAGGTCATTTAGCAATAGTAGGCTTTTTAAGAAAAATGAACTTTGTGAGTGTGTTGATTTTTCAGATTTGGAAGGATTTGTTTCTTTGGAATTGGTTAGTAGATCTAATAAGTATAAAGTTAATTTTCAAAGGGAGCAGAAGAATTTGTCTTTTTTCTATGGGGTTTCATGTTTACCATTTAATTTACCTTTTGATGTGAATTTGAAAGATACATATAGAGATTTCGAAGTTCACTGGGAGGTTTAGTTTTGGGGTTAGTTTCTAAGATAACTAGAAGTATAGGTGATTTGGTTTTATATAAGGGTTCTTTAGGGAGTTTAGCTCCTTTGGATGTGAATATATTTACACAGGGTTTTGATAGGGTTTCTTTATCTGATTATATAAATATTGATAGATATATTGAAGATGTTGGAATTTTTGTTATGAAAAATGGTTATATAGGGGTTATTTATGAATGTTTCCAACATACAAACCCTTCTGGAGATATGCATTCTCAGTTAACCTCTTTTTTTGGGGTTAATTATCCTTTAGGTTCAGAGATTAACTTTTTTATTTGGGCAAGTGACTTTTTAGAACCTTTTTCTGATGCTTTGATTAGATTAAGAGAAAAAGGTAACTTTTGGGCTGAATTTTCTGCAAATTTTATATTGTCCAATAGAAAAAAGGGTCCTAATTCTGCTGCCAAAGTTCCTATTAGAGACTTTAAGTTTTTTATCTCCTTTAGAATTCCAGTTCCGATGAATGTGGATATAGAAGATGATAGTCAGTTAATAGCTTTTTATAGGGATAATGAAAATCATTTTGAAGATTTTTATTCACGAATAGAAGCTGTGAAGTTTTTTCCTAGGAAGATGAATGATCAAGATTTATTGGCTTTATATTATATGCTTTTAAATCCTAATCATAATAAGAGATTAGTACCTAAGTATTCTCCTACAAGAAAATTTAGTAAGCAAATTATGATGTCTGATAGTTCTTTAGAAGTTCAAAATGATTTGGTTTATTTAGATAGACACTATTGTAGTGCTTATACAATAAAAGAATTTCCCGAGGATTTTACTTTTGAAGATACATTTGATTTTATTGGTAGTGTTTTGAAACCTTTGGACCAAATAGAATGTCCATTTTTTCTATCTTTTTCCGTTAGATTTGATGGGCATCATAACATATATGAGGATCTGTCTAAGAAACATGAAAAGATTCTAAAACAAAAGTTTGGGACTTCTGCTTTTCCAAAATTAAAGAAAAGACAAGAAGAGGCTGCATTTATAAATGATATGATGGTAAGACAAAAGTTAGTTCGTGCTAGTCTTGTATGGTGGTTGTATACAAAAGATAGAAAAAATTTAAAAGTTCAAGAAAGAAAATTAGAAGCGATAGGTTCTAGTGCGAATAATTTTGAACTTCAAAGAGAAACAGGTCAAGGTAATCTAGTGCAATTCTTGCAGGCTTTGCCTTTGAATTCTGAAAAGGATATAGATTTAAAAATTTTTAAGCGTTATAGGACTATGTTTGATTATAATGCAGCTCATTTAACTCCATATTCTTCAGATTGGAAAGGTACTGGAACAGCTGTATTGTATTTTATTTCCAGGAGAGGCCAGATAATGTCCTATAATCTTTTTGATACTCCAGCTGATGGATATAATTTTGTTATTGTTGCTAGAACAGGGGCAGGAAAGTCTTTTTTAGCTAATCATATAATTTCTGGATATTATTCTCTTCCAGATGTATCTAATATTTGGATAATAGATATTGGTGGTAGTTATGAAACCATATGTCAACTTTTCAATGGAAATTATATAGATTTTACCCCTGATGCAGATATTACTATAAATCCTTTTGACATAATTTCTGATATAGAAGGTTCACTTGAGTTTTTAACTAAGATTTATGGAAGAATGGCTAAAAGTACAGGGGCTTTAAGTGACAATGAATCTAATATATTGATGAGAGCTATAAGAGTGGCTTATAGCAGAGAGGGAAGTAAGACTTGTGTTGATACTATATATGATGTTTTATCAGAGTTTAAAAATGAAGAAGATAGTCCTATGTTAAAGGAATCTATAAATTCTTTGAGATTAGGCTTGGAAGCTTGGAAATCTGATGGTGTATTTGGTCAATATGTTAATGGAAGGACTACTGTTGATATTTCAAATAAGTTGACAGTTCTTGAGTTAAAAGGATTAGAAGGAAGAGAACATTTGAGACAAATAATGCTTATGATGTTCCTTTATTTAATTACAAATGATGTTATTGTTAAGGATGATAGAACAAAAAAGAAAATTGCTATGATAGACGAGTTTTGGAAATATGTAAATAATGAGGTAGTTGTGGACTTTGTAAGACTTGCTTATAAGACTTGGAGGAAGCATGGGGCATCTATGGGAACAATAACTCAAAATATTTCTGATTATTTTCTAAATCCTGCTCTTGCAGATATTTTAAATCAAGCAGCTCATAAGTTTTTCTTAAAGCAGACAGGAGAGTCTATTAATGCTTTTGAAAGGGAGGGATCAGTTGATCTTCAAAAATTTGAATTTAATATTTTAAGGACTGTAACTACAGTTCCAGGTAAATATTCTGAAATTTATTTTATTACTCCTCTAGGTAATGGTGTTGGACGTTTAATTGTTGATAGGAATATATATTGGCTTTATACATCTTCAGCAAAAGAGGTTGCTATAAGAAAAGAGAAGTTAAAAAAATACAAAGGAGATGTTATTAAAGCTATAAAAGAATGTGTGGAAGAATATGGTTAATTCAGGGGTAGACTATGAATGTATTTAAAAATTTGAGAAAATATGAAAATTGGGTTACTTATGGGCTTGGTTTATTAGGTGTTTTTTCTTTTATATTTGTAATTTATTATGTTGCTCAAAAGAGTGATTTTTTTAAAAATAGAGATGTTATATATGTTTTGGATATTAAGGCAGTTGTTGATGAAATAAAAAGGGATTATGTAGTTTCTTCTTCAAGGGATTTAAATAATGTTTCTAAGTATGAAACTATTATGAGTAATAGATTTAAAACATTAGATGCATATCTAAAAAAGAAAAATATTGTTATTTTTGAAAAGTCAGCTGTGGTTTTTTATCCTGAAGGATTAGTGATTGATTTAACTCCAGAAGTTCTAAAAGTTTTAGGGTTAAGAAGTAATGGAAAAAATTAGGTATATTTTTGGGGAAAAAAGATTTTTATATGGTCTTTTAGTATTTATAGTCTTTATGTCTTTATATGCTATTTTTTTATTTTTTTACAAACCTTTGCTAATTTCTTCTAAAAGTGTGAATTTTAAATTTGGTTTGGTAAAGCAAAATTTTTCTTTGGAAGATATTAAAGTGGGTACATATGTTTCATTCTTTTATGATTATACTAAAGACCCATCGAGAATAAAGTTAGATGTTGCTCAAGGAAAGTTGTTTGTAAAGAGAGTTATCTGTGTTGGTGGACAAAACTTGTATGTTGATAAGGATAGTAGAAGTTTTTATTGTGATGGAATTTTTATAGGTAAAGCTAGGAAAAGATTTTTAAATGGTGATGAAGCTCCAATTTTTCTTTTTGATGGTAAGATTCCAGAAGGTTATGTTTTTGTTGAGGGGGATACTAAATTTAGTTTTGATAGTAGGTATTGGGGTTTTGTTAAGATTGATGAGGTTTTAGGAATAGTAATACCTTTATTTTAAGAGGTTAATATGAAAGGTAATTTTAAATTTCTTTTTTTTGTTATTTTTTTCTTATGTTTTGAGGTTTTAGCGGCAGAGCTTATAAGTGAAGAAGAGAAAACAGAGTTAATTTCTAAGGCTGAGTTAGGAGAGTTGTCGGAAGAAGAATATGAAAAATTTATTAAGTATGGTTTATGTAAACCGTTAAAAGATAATTTTTTAGAAGATAGAGAAAGAGGTTGGGCTTATGGGGAGTTTTGTAGTAAGGAGAATTTAACGCGAAATTATAAAAAGAAGAAAAATCAAAATAAGGTTGTTAAGTTTAAAAAAGATGTTAGTAAAAAAGAAAGAGTTATAGGTATTACTGGAACAGGTGGTGAAATTGTAGCTTTTGATATAGATTTTTCCAAGGTTAAAGAGGATAAATATTTAGATTCTTTGGATGCAAAAAAATTTAGATATTTAATTCAGGTTTTGATGGATGAAGCTTCATATAACCCTACTCCCGAAAATGTTGAGAATTATTTATATGTACAGGACTATATGGCTCGAAAAGCTCTTAAGGTTGCTAGAGTTTGGCAGCAAGTTATTTTAACAAATCCTAAATTAGGAGGTTATGGAAGATTTACTAAATCTTCTTGGGAGGAGAAGGTTAATTACAAAGAGAGGATTGAGGATAGAAAAAGATTTTTTAAAAATTTAAGAAATAATCCTAAAGAAAAAGTGGGTATTTATATTTTTGTAAAGGGAGGTTGTAAGTATTGTCATATAGAGATGGATGCAATACATAAGTTAATAGCAGATTATGGATTAGAAGTTATGACAGTATCTTTTGATTATTGTCCTAATAATTTTCCAAATTGTATAGTTCGTCCTAAAGCATTTAAAGTGTTTAATATTAGTGTTACTCCTACTATTGTTTTAGTTGTAGCTAGGAATAATAAGCCTAAATTTCAACCTATAGCTGTTGGATTAACATCTGAAAATGTTTTGGTAAAAAGAATTATCTATTATTATAAGTTTTTAAAAACAGGAAAACACATTGATGATAGGACTATTATTTGGGGGTCTAAGTAGTATGAGGATATTTTATGTTATTTTTTCTTTTATTATTTTTACTTTTTCTTGTTCAAATAAAGATATTTCCTCTAGAAATTTAGATTTAGATAATAAAAATAGAAATATGAATAAGTTGGTTTATAAGAATATAAATGGAGTTGATTATCATACTGAGATAATTTCATCTTATTTGAAATATTCTGGTTCAAAACAGATGTTTTTTGAAAATTCGGAAGGTTTTTCTAAGCTAAAACCTATTGACCATAAAATTTCTAAGGAATTAAGTCCTTCTTTTGTTTATGTATCTAAGATACCTGATCTATCTAAAGAAAAAGTCAATGTAAATCAAGATAAATTTATAGTTTATTTTGATTTTGATTCTTATTATATAAAGAAATCTCAACTTCCTGTTTTAAAGTCTTTGATTGAAAGAATGAAAAATTTTAAAATTAGAAAGGTTGTGATAAGTGGTTATACAGATGAAGTAGGTGGTGAGGATTATAATAGAACCTTATCTTATAAAAGAGCTATGCAAGTAAAAAAATATTTAGATTCTTATATTAAGTCTAGAGATTTAGAGTATATTATTTATGCAAAGGGTAAATGTTGTTTTGTTTCTAAAACGGATCATAGTAAAAATAGAAGGGTGGAAATTGAAGTATATTATTAACTTTTTGGTTTTTGGCTTTTTTTCTTTTGCTTTAGGTGAACAGGATCTGTCAAATGAGAATATTTATATTAATAAAGTGAAAGATAATAATAATGTTGAAAACATAGAAACTTTAAAAAATAATTTTTATAAAGAAAATGCAGATGTAATTAATTCAACAGTTAAAAATATAGAGTTAGAATCTAAGAAAAGAGAGAAAGAGATAAAAGGTAAATTTTCTGGCTTTGATGAAAATAATGAGGTTCGACAAAAAGCACGAAATGTAGTTGAAGGTTTAAATTCTGATAAGAGGATGAAGCGTTGGATTAAGGAATTTACTAAGAATATATACTATAAAGAACTTTATAAAGGTAAAGCTTTAAAAGGAGACTCTTTTTCAGTAGAGTACCAAATTTTAGAGAATTATAATAAAATTATAAATGGTAAATTTCCTGCTTTTTTATCTTTCGATAGTGTTTTAGCTTCTGATGAAAGAATATATATTTTTCTTTCATCATCTGTTCCTGATTCAACATGGAGGAGTTATATAAAATCTGTTAGATTGATAGGAAGTGGGAATATATTTTTAGTTTTAAGAGGATGTGTAGGTCCTGAAGGATGTAAAAAGATGATGCCTACCATTAATTATATTAGAAGGTTAGCTTTTGATGAATCTATGTATGGAAGTGATATATCAAAGCCTGCAAATATAATAATAGATCCTTATCTTTTTAAATACTACAAAATTAAAGTTGTTCCTACTTTGGTGTATGCTAGAGGAATTTCTGTTATACATCAAGGTTCAGAGGGTTTTTCTGGCAATTTGGAAAGAAAAGTTGATGATTATTATAAGATGGAAGGTGATGTCTCTTTATTTTATTTTGTTAATGAGTTAATAGATAATAAGAGAATTTCTTCTGAAGGTTTAAAAAAAATTAAGGAGATAGGTTTAGGCTTGTAACATATCATATTTTTATTTAAATTAAATTTGGAGTAGAATATTTGAAAGTAAAATTTCTTATTTTGTTTTTTGCTATGGGGTGGATTTTTTCTTCTTATTCTTCTGAGTTTTTAGGTAGGTTTGGTATTGTATATGAGATAAAGGAACGAGATTTAATTGAGGAGTTATATGAAGCTGCTAGGAAGGTTGATTATGAGAAAATAAGAAAAGATTTTAAGAAGAAAATCTTAAATTATCAGCCTGAAAATTTGATAAGGTTGAAGAAGGCTAAAAAGACAGAAATTTATTTTGTTGATTATGAATATGAGTTGCCTGTTGATGTGAAAATCCCTGTAAATGGAGAATGGAAAGTTTTATATAAAAAAGGGTTTAAGTTTAAACCTTTGAAGTTTGTTAAGTTTAAGCCTATTGATTTACTTATATTTGATGGTTCAGATGAAAAGCAGTTAAGTTTTGTGAAGAAGTATTTTATTGATAAAAAAATAAGGGTTAAGTATGTAATATGTGATGGTAATTATAGAGAGGTTATGAAAAAGTTGAAAGTTCCTGTTTATTATTTATTTGGTAAAATGTTTGAGCCTATGGGATTAAAGTATTCTATAAGTAGAGTAAGTGTTGATTTGAAGCAAGGTAAATTTAGAATAGATGTTTATGCTTTAGATGAAAAAGGTAATCTTTTAAGTAAAGATTATATTTTAAATAAGGATTCTTATTTGGAAAAAAAAGCCATTTCAGGAAAAAATTAATTTAAAGGGAATTGTGATATGAAAAAACTTATTATAGTTTTTTCTTTTATTTTTGTTTTGTTTGAGAATTCTTTTTCAGTATGTAAGCCAGATCCAACGGCTGTATATAGGTCTTTAATGATATTTTTAGGTTCTATGCACAATATGCTTCCTATAAGAATAGGAAATGTTACGGTAGTTCCAGGCACTTCTCCTTTATCATATGCTGTTCCCATAGATACAAGCTTATCTCCTATATGTGTATGTTTAGATCCAATACCTAGAATTGGAATTTCTATAAGTTTTTGGGAAGTTATTGCTGCAATAGATACTGTTAAAGACCCTTACTGTTTTAAAACTTATGGTTTATATATACCTGCTCCTGTTAATGGGCAACAGTTTGGAGGAGAGTTAAAAGATCATGCTAAAGCAGGAGAAGGAAATACATTAAGATTTATGCATACCCATTCTTTTCCTTATTTTCCGTTTAAGATGATGAATAT
This sequence comes from Hydrogenothermaceae bacterium, assembly GCA_015490675.1. Lineage (GTDB taxonomy): Bacteria > Aquificota > Aquificia > Aquificales > Hydrogenothermaceae > Hydrogenothermus. Next base: position 47,020 of record WFXI01000320.1, on the reverse strand, counting down.
TATGATAGATCTTCTTTGTTTTCAGGCATCAGATTTAGCTACCTATATATCGGAAGTAGATCCTATATGTGGGGATGATGATGAATGGTGTAGTATTCTTGGAAATCCAGAAGCTTTGCTATTGTCTAATGCCATTGCTCAGGTAGCTTGTAATATGTATGATGCTGTTAGGTCTACAGTAGGTTTTCCTGCGGATGAATGTTTTTGGACTGCAGGGGCTCATTCTGTGTTCCCAACAACCGGCAATAGTAAGTCTCAAACTTATATTGCAGCGGGGGCTTTAGATTTAGAGAAAACTTTATATAAAATGCATAGAGCAGGAATGTTGCTTGGTAGGTTTGGTTCTAGTGGTATTTGTTCAGGATTTTATATGCCTATTTGGAGAAAAAGTGTTTATAATAAACAAATTATGATGCCTGTTCCTTTCCCATATAGAGTTCCTATAGGGTTTCCTGCTGTTTTATATGAGTCTTTTATGAATCCTCCAGTTCCTGGAGAGAATGATAATTTAGCGTGGTTTTTATATAGATATAGATCTTGTTGTGCATTTTGAATATTTATAAGAGGTATTTCATTATGAAAAATTTAATTTTAGGTATCTTAGTAAGTTGGATATTTTCAATTTTTGTTAGTTTTTATTCTATTGCAGGAGGATTAGATTCTTTTATTGATGATACTATATCGCAAATGGAGTCTGGCTTAACTACTACTAATAGTGCTTATAGAGTTCTTGATTTACAAGGTAGAAAATACCTTATAGGTGGTAGACTTAGTTATAAGGTTCCTCAAGATAATATTCAATTGATTTCTTTTACCCCACCTAGTATATCGGCTGGTTGTGGAGGTATTGATATTTCTCTGGGAGCTTTATCTTATTTAAACTTTGATGAGCTTGTTGATAAGTTACAGAATGCTTTAAGAGCAGCTCCTGCTTTGGCGGTACAGCTTGTTATATCTAATCTCTGTGAAAAATGTGCAGCTGTTTTAGCATTTTTGGAGCAAGTATCAGATATCATAAATAGTTTAAATATGGATTCTTGTTCTTTAGCTAAAGCAGGAATAGGATTCTTGGCAAAAAAAACAGGATTGTTAACTGAGAAAAACTCTGGTTCTTCTGCATATGAAGATGCAAAGGCTTGGATGAAAGATTTACAAAGTGGTTTTGAGAGTATAGTGCCTCAGGAAATTAGAAAATTAGGATCTGAAATAGTTGGTGAATTTCAATCTGGTTTGAATACTTATGATTGTGCTGTGATAACAGATCCAAGTAAGAGGGCTCAATGTTTTGATAAGATGGCAAATACTTTAGGGGATATTTCTAAAGGTGTTTTACATGAGGTATTATCTATGTCAGGTGCTTCTGATAATGATTTTTATAAAGAAGTTGAGGATATACTTAGAGGATTTATGGGTGATTTTGTTGTTGAAACTGCTTCAGGTTCGGGAAAGGTTAGATATATTTCACCAGTTCCAGAAGCGGTACACACATTAAGTATTGCTTTTGATGGTCCAGATGCTAGTACTAATTTAACTTTTTATCCTAAAAAGTTAAATGGTACAGTAGGTGCTCCACAGACTCTAGATGATTTTATTAATCAGAAAGCAGATATTTTAAAAGATGCTTATGGTAGAGTGTTATCGGATTCTTATTTGACTCCAACACAAAGAAATATTTTAGCTTCTTTACCTGTTCCTTTATTGGGATATTTTAATACTCTTAGAAGATTAAATTATATAGATCCTGTTGCTGCAGATGAAATTAAAGATGAGATGATAGAAAGGGTAGCTTCTTATTATGGTACTTTGGCATATTTGAATGCTATGCTTAAAGTTACAAGTTATATCTATTATAATATCGATAAAATTAAAGCATCTGTATCTGGTGCAGAAGGTTCCGAAGATGTTCTTATGAATTTAGATTCTTTTAAAGAAAGTGCTAAAAATTTATTTGAAATTTTAGCTAAGATCAAAAAGGATTTATATTTTAGAATTAAAGATGATGATAAGAAATTTAGAGTTTTAGTGAAAGATGTAGAAAAGAAAATATTTTTGGAATTATATAAATATCAATATTCATCATCATATGGTTTTGCAAATAGATTTTAGTAAGTAGTTTAGGAGAAGATCTTATGGCTTTCAATATTTATACCTGGGGAGAGGCAAATTCTTTAGCTACTGTTTTAAGTGTATTAGATGATATTGCAAACAATGGAGATGTACAACTTTTTATTTTAACTATGTTGATTGTTACTGGTACAGTAACCTTTATCAGAGCTTTTTTGTCTGGTAGAGATGCTATTTCTACTTTTGTTATGTTCTTTTTTGGAACATCTGCGCTTTTACTTTTATTTACTAGGATTAATTATTCTGTAAATATTATAGATGCTAGGGACCCAACAGCTCCTCCTGCTATAGTGGATAATGTTCCAGCTCCTGTTGCTTTAACGGCACATTTTTTCTCTTCTTTTGAAAAAACTTTAATGGATGTGATTTCTACATATTTTCAGACTCCTAGTGGTATAGATTATAATTCTGTTGGATATAACTATGGAGCAAATCTTTTTTCTGCTCTTCCTAAGATGAATATTTCTGACCCTTATTTAAGAAGAACTTTGAATAGTTTTATATATGATTGTTTTTATGAAGATATATTAAGAGGTAATAAGGATTTTGCTACCCTTGTGAGTTCAACGGGGATTTGGGAGTATTTGAGGCCTTTCAATAATGCTTCTACTACTATATATGATCCTTCTAATATAAGTGGTACTATAGTTACATGTTCAGAATCATATGCTTATTTAAATACACAATTGGATACTTTGAGCTCAGTTCAGTTAACTAATGTTTTAACTGCTTTGACTTTTCTTCCTAATGGTGGGGTTAATTATATACCTGCAGCTTTTAGTGATTTTTTAGGTCAGACGACTAATAATTCTGCATTAGAGGTTTTTAAGAATACTATATCTGCTAGATATATATATGAAGCTTTAGAATATGCTTCGGCAGACTCATTAGTGTCTAATGATATTAGGCCGTATGCTGAACAAATAGCAAAGAATAATATTTTTAAAAATTGGGAGGTAGGTGGTAATATAGCTAGGGAGTTAATCCCCGTTATAAAAAATTTGATTCAGATAGCTTTATTTGCTTTGTTTCCGTTTTTATTTATGATGGTTTTTACTCCAATGAGGGGTATGTATATAAAGATGTTTTTAGTTTTATTCTTTTGGCTTTCGTTGTGGGATCCTTTGTATGCTGTTTTAACTTATGTGGCACATTTAAGATTAGAAAACCTACTATCTGGGGTTTCTTTGGGCCAGGGATATACAATGGCAACTATGGGTCCTATATTTGAGCAGTCTATGGCTCATTTATCTGCTTGGAACTATTTTTCTTTATTAGTTCCTATGTTAGCTTTTGCTTTAGCTAAGGGGTCAGAACATGCTTTAGTTGGTTTAGCTAGTAGTGTAACTTCTGCTATTTCATCTGGATCATCATCTGTTTCAGGTCAAGTTGCTTCTCCTCAAGGAGCTGGATCTATGATGGGACATTCTAGGGAAGTAAGTATGTTTGGGGCTAATAAAGCTTTCAATGAGGCTGCAGATAATGTATTGATAAATGCTATGGAAAAATATGGATATAATGCAGCTAATAGAGATTTTGGTATGGGATATGTGCAGGGTATACCCAATTCAGCTTATCAAAGCACTCTTCAAAGTTTATCAGAAAATAATACATATACAGGTGTAGATTCTATAGATATAGGGACAGCAAAAGGGGTAAGGAATTTATTACAAAGTAAGCAGTTTAGACAAGAAATCTCTCAGTTCAACGGAGATATTGATTCTTATATATCCAAAATGGCAAAGGCTCATGGAATAAAGAATGTATCAGAGGCTCGTGCTTATTTACATGCTATAGATAGTGTTTTTGGTAATAAAGATGGTAAATTATCTCAGGATGAAATTAATGCATATCAAGATTATTTAAACAAATCTGAGTTGTTTAATTTAGGAAGTTCAAATGCCAAGCTTGGAGAATTTATGTCTTATTTTAAGAAGTTAGGTCTGTCTGATGAAGAAGCTTTGTTGAAGTCTGCAGTTTTGTCTGGACAAGGACAAGCTGCTATGAATTTACTTCATGCTGTAGAGAAAAAAGGAGATCTTTCTGCTTTAATGGAACTTTCTGGAAATAACTTTGAAAAAGCATTGCAGATGTGGAAGGAGTGGTCAGGATATAAGTATTCTAGAAATTTTAGCAATACAAAGGAACTTGCAAATCTAGGTAGGAAATTTTTAGGAGACTCTTCTAAGAATTTATCTGATTTTGAAGTAATAGCAAAAATGGGTAGTATTTTTGGTAAAAATTCTGCAGAGAAAGAAATGTATGAAAATGCTAAGTGGGATGCTTTTGCTAATGATATTGCTGGTGCAGAAAATAATGAGGATTTTCTTAATAAACTTACCAGGATGGCTCAATTAGAAGGTTCTTTAGATGCTAGTGCAAAAGAAGGTTTAATTCTTGCAACCAAAAAGTTAGGACTTGAGAATGTTAAGCAAATGGTTAAGGATAAAACAGCAGGGAACTTTTTTAGGGATATAGTTGAAGGAATTAAAAATAAGGATTTAATGAAAGCTTTAGGAAATGGAGATTATAAAAAAGGTATAGATAAATACTCAGACATATTAATGAAAAGAGATTATAGTGATGCTCAAAAAACACAAGCTATTATGGATGAATTAATTAATTATTACAAACAACAAGGTATGTCAGATATGGAAGCTTTAGCTAAGGCTTCTGGCAATTTAGGAAAATTTGAAGCTTTTGGTGAAGAGGGTAAGATATCAGCTTTACACTATTTCGGAGATAAATTAAGGGAATCATTTAAAGCTGGTAGGATTTCTGAAGTAGCGGTTGCTTTAGGAAAATTTGAGCAAGCTGGAGGGAATACAGACGAGTTAGCTAAATATATGGCAGAAAAAGGTAAGATGGATGTTGCACAAGCTAAAGCAATGTTTGAATTTTCTAAATTTATTGAAGAAGTTGGTAAACCTTTGGGTATTACAGAGAAAGATGCAAACAATATATATCAAGCACTTAAGGAAGGTGGTCATTTCTTATCTTCTTTAAATAGTTTAAATAAAATAGGAGCTATAGCCGCTGGAGCTTTTTTATTAGATAAATTTGGTGATGCTGCAAAAGAATGGTTTAAAGGTTTGGATAGTATTGATAAAATAAGGAGTGGATCTATTTCTCCTACTTTAGATAGGGCTGAAAGAAGATTTATGGAAGCTGCTAAGAATACTGCTTTAGAGGCTATAGATGATGAAATTAGTCGTATAGATAGTGAATTGAAAAATGCAAATTTAGAAGAAAGAAAAAGACAAGATCTTTATAATAGAAGGAATAAACTTTTGGATGAAAGAAAAAATATTTCTTCCTTTGATGTTAGTGATCCAAAGCAGAGGGGAGCTCTTTTAGAAAGGTTAACGAGAGATGATTTCACCAATTTATTTGATAAGGGGTTCGATGTTAGAGAAAGAGTATTTTCTAGAATGAGTAGAGCTAATATGGTTGTTGCAGATGGTTTAAAACATTTAGTAGGGAATATTGACAGAATATTAGCTAATAATCATGTTCCTTTAAATCTTAGGGAAAATTTATTAGATTTGGTAGAACAAGTTAGAGATAATCCTAATAATATTGATGCTAGTAGAAAGCTAGCTGACTTTATTGATAATAAATTAATAGGAGAAGGGTTTTTAACAAGAGAAGAATTTAATAAAGCTTATCAAGAAACAATTAAACATTTAGAATCGATTAGCCCAGAAGGAGCGAAAATATTTACAGAGGCTTCAGGAGGAGCAAAAGGTGCTTTTGCTAGGACAGGAGGTAAAATAGTTGCTGGACTATCTAGGTTATCTTCTCCTCTAGGTTGGGCTTATTTAGGAGCAGATGTAGTTACGGAAGTTTTTACTGGAAAGAGTTTAACAGAGAGAGCTTTAGAACCTATCCTTTCTTATCGAACAGAAAATGATGCAGCTAATCATATAGAAAAACTGTCTAAGAATATATCAGCTTATTACGGTGCAAATGCAGGAAATAAATTTGAGGGGCAGGTTGTGATAGGAGGTCGGACGATGTTTGATAGAGTTGGTATGGAACTGGGTTATACTGAAGGAAGTGTGTTGGAATTTATTGCAAGGTATGGGGATGGATTTTATTCTTATCTAAATGAACATGGGCAAGAATTTACTGACTCAAATGGTAATATAGATTTAAATCAAGCACGTAATGCATATGATAGGATTTTGAAAGATAAGACTTCAAAAGAACATGATAAATATGTTGCTTATTTGGCTGGAAATAAAGAAACTCTTGTTCATCCAGATAAAAATTCAAGTGGTCAAAGTAGAATTTTAGATTTCTTTATGGAAGGTGTATATAAATAAAATGAAAATATATACTTGACTATTTTATATATATAGTCGATTTTACATAAGTAATAAGTTTTGGAACGGAGAGATAAAATTGGATAAAAATACACTTTATTTTGAGAAGTTATTTAATGAATTTAAAAAGAGACAAAGAACTTTATCTACTTTAGATAGGAAGAAAAATTTACTTAAAAAATTAGATATGGGATTTCCTATTATTTATGATGATTTTAAACTTGGTTTAGATGTTAGTGTCTATGGTTTAAATATAGCGTATTATGAGAAGTATAAAGGTAATCCATCTTTAATAAGATTTGTGCATTCTATTGGCTCTTTAGGAGATACATTTTTAAAAGATGAACTTTCTGATGAGATTTATACTTTTCAAAGAAAAGCTTTGATTAAATCTTTAAGGGATAATGCTAATATTTTCTCTTTAAAAAAGTTGATTTTGTTATTTATATTTATTTTGTTTTCTTTTATGTTATTTATTATTGTAAATAAGGTATTTAGTTTGATGGATAGGGTTTCTGATAATTATGTGTTTTATTCTATACTTGGTGCGATCTTTTTTATTTTTTCTTTTTTCTTTACTGTTCTATTTTTATTTAGAGATTTTGAGAAAAGTTATGAAAATAAAGTACGTTTTAGAAGAGATTTTATGTCTTTAATTGAACCTTTTTATGTTTTAGATATTAATTTAGAGTTTTTTAATAAAGCCTTGAAAGATAATAAATTTTATTCCTTTAAGGATATGTTTGTAGCTCAAGTTAACAAGATTCATAAAATTTTATTAGAGGGATAGAAAGAATATGACTATAAATTTAATAAGGAGCTTTACTAATGAATAATGTTTTTAGATTTATTGTAGGGTCATTTATATTAACTATGTTTTCTTTTTCTTTTTCACAAGATATTTCTGAGGAATCAGTAAAGCGAAGTTGTGATGCTACTGCTAAAATTCTAGTTAAGTGTATGGCTTCTATAGATTGTGATAAAGCTGCTAATGATTTGCGATTAGCTTTATCAAAAGCGTCTGTTTTAACAGAGTTAGAAAAAGATAGATTTGTCACATATTGTAAGACAGAATGCAAAAAAGGAAAAATTTTTAGGACTCAAGGAATTTTGGAAGCTGCAGTTAATAGTGAATATAGAGCTATATACTTAAGATGTTTAGAAACCTTATCATTAGATAAAGAAAATGAGTAATAGAAGACAAAAAAGAAATAAAATAGAGAAGGAGTTAAAGAGAGTAAAAGAGTCTTTATCTTTATCTACACATGAATTAGTTCTTCTATCAAATAGTATTTTTAAGAAGTGGAAGAAGGAAGAGGATTATCATGATTATATTTTAGACTATATGTTTACAATTGCTTATAATCATTATAAACGATATGGAGATTATATACCTGTAAATAAAATGTTATTTTTGTTAAATAAATTTAAAGGTATAAATACTGACAAACCAGGTTTGAAAATTTATTATTCTAATATAACAAAAAAGATTAATAGAAGAGTTGCTTCTAAACTTTATAGAGAAAGGCAAAAGAAACAAAAGAATTTAGAAAAATTCCTTGAAAAACTCTTATCTTACAATGAGGAAGGTAGTATAAGTAAGACAGCAGCGGATAAATTATGTGTATTTTTTACAGGATTTTCTTTAGAAGGAATTATTAATAATGGAGTAGATTATTCTTTAGTGGATGCAATAGATGATATTTTGCATGAGGCTAAGCATACTTTTATTGATAAACTTCCATCTATAAATCTTTTACTTATATCTTCTTTAAGTTTTGAAGTAAAGATATCTGACTTGGAATTGGATACTTTTTTTAAATCTGTTGAAGGACCTATTTTAGTTTAGATTTTAGTTCCTCTAAGGTTTTTAATGCTTTTCCTAATTCTTCTTTGTTATTTATAGGAATTTCTTTAGCTAATCCAAATGCTTTTATGCATATAATAGGGTCTTCTTTTTTTAGGCAATTTACTATTTTGTTTCCATTATTTTTTATGAAGGATTTTATATGTTTTTCTGCAAAATTTATTTCTTTATTTCTATTTGGAAATTGTTTTTTATAGAAAGAAGATAAATTTTCAATATCCTTGATAGCTGTTTCTATAATTCTATCTTCTTTGTAAAGTTGGTACATTTTTAATCCAGCCCAAACTACAATTAATACTATAGCTCCAGAAAATATAAGTTGGAGCATGTCAAAGTCTATAAATGCATTTTTCTTGTTTTTAAAATTGTAAAATGTTTTTAAAATCTTCTTGGTCAAGGTCATCCTCCATAGTATCTTTTTTTACTTCTAAGGTTTTATCATTTTTTACAGGATTTTCTTTTGATGCTTGTTGTATTTCTTTTTGATGTTTATTGTTATCTATAGAATTTTTTGTATTGTTGTCTCTCTCTTTTATATATTTTATTTTTTTGAAAACATTATCTTCCTTTAGACTATTTTTTATAATTTCTTCTATTATCCACCCCCTTATTAGCCAAGGCATTTCTACGAAAATACTTTTAAATCCTAAAGGGAATATTGTGTTAATTAGATTTACATTTTGGTTTGAAAAGTATATAGACTTTGTTATATATGTTTCTTTGTTATTTTTTTTAGATTCTTTCCTTTCAAATATTTCTTTCCAAATTATTTTATAAAATTCTTCATTAATTTCCTGATCAAATAGTAATGTCTTTATTACTATTTCTATTTCATCTTTCATTTCTACTATTTTTTTAGTTATAAGGTCTGCTGGAGAATATGGGATAGTTGATAATGTCCTTTCTATAAATTCTTTCTTATATAAAGCTCTTATGTTTATAGACTTGTTCATTTTAAACTCCTATTATCAGTTTAAATTTATTCTGTTTTGAGCCATTATTTGATATCCTCTTGCATTTGAGAATTCAGGTTCTTCAATAACTTTTAGTATTTTTTTCCATGAGGGGTCTAAATGGTCTTTTATTCTATAACTTCCACCTCCAGCTATTATGAATTTTTCAGCTTTAGGTATTTCTTTTCTAAAGTCTTCTTCTAGTTGACTTTGTATTGCAGTTATATACATTTTAACGGCTGTTTTAATTTCATTTTCTACATTAATTTTATTTCCAGGTCCAAGATGTAGTATTCCTGTTTTGAATACTTCATTTATTTCGTTTCTGTCTAACTTTATTTCATATTTGGATATGATTAATGGATTGAAAAATTCATCTATAATTCCAGATACTCCAAATCTATCATATTGTTTGTATTGGGGGAGTATTTTTCCTTCTTTAAATGGTATAGCTAGTAATGTATTGTATCCTATATCTAGTAGAAATCCCGAATCTGCTTTTATTTCTTTTTTTAGTTGTTTTTTTGCATCGACAAAAGCTCCTTGTCCTTGGGCAAAAATGAAGATTCTACTTTTAGTCCACGGAAATCTTTTTTTATTTATTTTCACATTTGTAATTCTTTCTTTTAGTTTTTCTGCATTTTCAAGATTTAGATTTTCTGGAGGTAATCCTATTGCTAAATATTCAATTTTTTCTGGAGTGATTCCTATTTTGCTAATGCTTGATTGTATTGCTAAAGGGTAAAAGTTGATTATAAAGTCTATATTTCTTGAATAAATTTTGAATTTACTTTCTATAATGTTTACATCATTTCCAAATAAGTAAAATAAATCATCCATTTGTATAGGTGTTACTTGTATTGTGGAGACTAAAGACTCTTTTTTGGGAATATAGTTACTTACTAGAGAAGGAATCTTTATTTTTTTCTGTTTGAATATACTTTTAGTATATCCAAAGCCAAAGTCTACTATAAGTATGTTTTTCTCCATAGTTTTCCCTCTTAATTTTTTAATGTTTTATATATCATATCATATTTAATTTTTAATTAAATTAAAAATTGGTAAATCAGTATGTTTTTTGTTTCTAATTAGAATGTAATTTTGATATATATCTGGTAACTTTATGATTAATATTATGATGATTATATAGCAATTATATGTTGATTAATTGTCTGTTATATGGTTGGAATTTAGCTGTGATATGTTTTTTTATTGATTAATATGTGGTAATTAATTATTTATTATGTGCTTCTTAATTGTTTATATTATGTCAATTAATTGATTATAGTATGTGAATTATTTGATTATTATAGGATGTCTATATGCTTGTTAATTGATTATATTTCAGAAAATTCTATGGGTAGATATATAGTTATTTGGTGATTATATAGTTTACTATGTTGTTAGTGTGATAAATTTTATTTTCTTTTTAAGAGTTTTTTGCTTGATGGGTCTTTAGGTATTCTTACGAATTTAAACTTTAGAAATTTTATATTTTAATTTTTTTATTTTTCTCTATTTTATTTTCTCTATCTGGATTGTTTCATATTTTATTTCTAGGGAGGAAGGTATTTCTTTATCGTTTTCTTTTTCTTCAGGGTCATAATAGAGACTTCCATTTATTCTTGTTTCTATGATTTTAAATGATTTATTTTTCTCTTTTTTCATTATTGTTGTGTATGTAGTAGGTTCATCTATTTGAATATAGTTTGTTTGCTCTTCAATTAAAAAATCATTCTCTTTGAAAAAGAATATTTCGGTATAAGCGTACCCATATTCTGAAGGAGGGTCGTTTTTAACGATTTTTATAAACTTTACATTTTTATTTTTTAAAATTTCATCAATCTGTTCTAGGGTTATTTTTTTCATTTTTTCTCCTTTTATTTTTTAGAGGCAGCCGAGCAAAGCGAGGCTGCCCTTCTTTTCTTTTTTTTCTTTTTTTCCTTTTTCTTTTTATTTGGGAGGCTTTAGCCTCCCTCAATATCTATAATTTTTTCTTCTTAAACTTTTTAAAAAAATAACGGAAGGCCTTAAGACCTTCCTGCTAATCGAATGGAGAAGGAGGAAGAGAGTTTTTCCTTCTAATAAAAACTCTATAAAAAAGTTCTTATTAGAAGAGGGAAGCACAGAGGCTTCCCTGTATGCAACTAAAATGGTGTTTCAATATCTTCTAATTCTTCTATATCTTCTATTTCATTTTCAATATCTTCAACTTCGACTTCAACTTCAGGTTTTGATATTTCTTTCTTTTTAGCCTTAGTTTTTTTGGATTTTTTAAGATTTTTTTCATTTTCTTTAACATTTTTTTCAGTATTTTCAGTAGTGGTTTCTTCAGATTTCTTACTGTTTACATAAGAGAGATTTATAGTCTCGGCGACTACAGAAACTCTTGACCTATTCTCTCCATTTTCTGTAGTCCACCTTTCTTGTAGGAGACTACCTGTAATGTAAACAAACTTACCTTTTGCCAAGTGAGCGGCTAACTTGGCTATGTATTCGGTAGTACCAAAGTGGCTAACTTCAATATATTCTGTAACCTGTTTCCACTCATTATCAACCTGATAATTTCTATTAACTGCTAATCTAAACTTAACAGCACTCCTGCCTTCTTTAATGGTTACTACAACAGGGTCTTTTACCAATCTTCCCGAAATCATTACTACATTCATATCGTTACCGCTTATTTCTGTAGGGATAATACTGAATGCTTGTATCTTTGTCTTACTTCTGAATTCTCCTTTGTCATTTTCCCATTCGTCGCTTACCACACGACCTTCAATATAAACTTTCTGTCCTTTTTTAAGTTCAATAGGATTGTCAGTAAACATCTCGAAATCAACGAATGAAACATATTCTTCTCCCTTGTAGGTTCTGTTTATTGCTACAGAACCTTTGCAAACATATCTGTTTTTTTCCTTTAACTTTACATTTTCCGTGTTTCCCGTGAGTCTGCCTGTCACAACAACCTTATTAATGTTGATGTTCCTTGCTACTGCCGTTTTTACTTCTGCCGTTTTGTTTGCTGTTTTTGCCATAATACTTACCTCCAATAAAGATTATTTTTTTGGGAAGCTGGCAACTTCCCTTTCAGTCCCTGCTTATCAGAAACTCAAAGGGAAACTGCTTTTTTCTTCTTATTCTTTTTTCAACTGGACAGCTGTGCTGTCCTCACTAACTTAACTTTTTCTTCCTTAACTTTTTAAATTTAAGTGAGTCGCAGGAACGCTTAGGTTGGCATTCCCGCTTTAGCAGGATTTAGGTTAGTCCTGCTTTTCAAGGAAGCCTTTGGTTAGACTTCCTTTTTTTCTTATTCTTTTTTTATCCGGGAGCTGATAAACTCCCTCACTAATCAAAACTTTTTATTTCCTTAATTTTTTTAATAATCAAATATTTGGACTGCTACTTCTTGGATTTGGGTGTTGTGATTGTTAGAAATTTTTGATAGATTATCAACTATATCCTTTCCAATTGAAAGGTAAAAAGACAAAATTGCTATTATAAAAACTATTATTTTTTTCATTTTTTCCTCCTTTTATTTTTTTACTTGAAGGCTTTTAAGCCTTCTCACTAATCAAAACTTTTTATTTCTAAACTTTTAAAAACGATGTCAGCAGAGAAAAATTGAAGTTGAAAGTAAAGATGTCTTTAACTCTTGCGAGGGGGGTTTAAGAAACAACCTTTAATTTGGGTTTTTTATCTATGAACTCCTTTTTGTAAAGAGTTGCAAATTCTCTTACAACTTTATTTTTACTGTTTAAAGCCTTTTCTAAATCTCCAATTATTACCACTTTTTCTTTAGCTCTTGATAGTGCAACTATTAGCATGTTCTTGTTTATAAATTTTGAATCTGCATCAGTCAAATCTATTATGATTTCATCTCTTTCCTGACCTTGAAATGAGTGAATAGTTCCAGATTCAATTCCTTTCTTTCTAAGCAGGTAAGCCTGGTATCTATAAGGAGTTACTACTGCTATGTCTTTGTCTTTATCTTTTTCAACCAATTTTTTTATTTCTTTTATATGTGATGGGTTATAAATTTTTCCTTTTTCTCTTTTAACCTGTCCTTTTACATCAATCCATTCAACACTTCCACCTGTTTTTACGCAATTTAGCTTTTCTCCGGAAAGTGTGTTAACTATTCTTCCAATTTCAGATGGATACCTTCTAACATTTCTAAGAACAACATCAGGCTTTATGAATCCAAATATGCTTGGAATACCAGATTTAGTTACAGGAGAAAGCTGATGAGGGTCTCCAAGAAGAACAAGCCTTTTGCAGAAGTTTCTGAGAACTGTGATGAATGGATAAGGAACCTGCGATACCTCGTCAACGATGATAGTATCAAAGTAAAATCTTCTAAATCTGAAAAAGAATGTATGGAGAGTAGTTCCAATTATTTTTGCTTTATAAACTAAGGACCTTTCTATTTCTCTTAAGTTATCCATCTTTTCTTTGAGTATTTCAGCAGTATCATCAGTTTTGTATTTTTCTGCTTTAGCCTTGTATTTTTCATATTTAGCTTTTACTTTTGAAAGTTCATTATTTACAGCTACTTTTCTATCTATAAGAATTTTATACATTTCTTCTTTAGTTTCCTTGAACCTTTCCTTTTCAAGATTGGACTTTTCTACAAGAAGAGTTAAATACTTTTTTTGATTTTCAATTTCAATTTCTTTTTTCTCTATTTCAGCTTGAAGTTTCTTTTTCTTTTTAAAGTTTATAAAAGAAAGGCTGTTTAGTTCTTTCTCAAGAAGTTGTTTTTGAACTTCATATCTTCTTAATTTCTCTTCTTCCTCTTTAACCTTATAGTCAGTTTCAGAGGAAGTTAGAGATTTTATTTCTTCTTCTATAGTTTTTATTTCTATTTCTTTTTCTTTGATAAGGTCAACAAAATAATCCAGTTTTGAGCTTGCAATTTCGTATGCAAGCGTTTTCAGGTATTTCTTTCTTAACTCTTTTCTTTCTTCTTTTACCTGTTTAGAAAGAGACATTTCTTTGGCAGTATCAAGAGATGGATTTCCAACCCTAACAGTGAATTCCCTAAATTCTTCAGGCAACCTGTCTAAAACATTATCAACTGCAAGATTAGATAAGGACACAATAGCAATTCTTCCTTCATCTTGAATTGTTTTGAGAATTTCTGAAATAACCGTAGTCTTCCCGCTTCCTGGAGGGCCAAAGATTAATGAGAAGTTGTTTTGATAGGCAGTTTTTACTGCCTCTACTTGATATTTATCTTCAAGGACACAGCTTGGAACTGTATCTTCAATTTTTTCTTTTTTAAGTATTTCCTCTGGAGAGCCTTCAGGAGAAAACTCCTCTAAAATTCTCCAGATTTCTATGTTTTCAGAGACTTCCACTTTTTTAGGCAGAAGTCCCTCTTCAACCTCAATGTAGCACATACCATTGAGGCTTTTATACCTAAATGGTATGCCATTAATAAAAACCTGTGGTCTTTCCATCCCCGCAGGCATTTTAAATTTAACGAAGTTCCCCTCTCTAAAGAAAGGAACTTCTATTTTATTTTCTAATATTTTTTCTATTTCTTTTTGTATTTCTTTTTTTATCATTCTTTCTCTTCCTCCTATTTTTAAAATTTGGGGACGAAGTCCCCTCACAAATAAAAACTTTTAATTTTTTAACTTTTAAAAACCATAGGAGGTTGGTAGAGAAAGATGTAAAATTTGCAAAGAAACAAAATAGGTTTATTTTTTCTAGATGATTAGATGTTAAAAAATGCTGCTATCATTCCCATAATTGTAAAGATGATAAGAATTGCTTTAATTTTTAAAAGAAGCACTTTACTCCTCCTTTTAAAGATTGTTTAAAGCATTTACTAAAGAGTCTTTAGATTCTGGTTTAATGCTAACTGCTTCATCAACTTTTTTTATGTCTATATCAGAGTATTTTTTAAGAAGTTTTTTAAGGCTTGAAATCAAGTCAGGTTGATTTCTTGCAGAGTAGATAGCTTTCCAGTTTCCATTTACTGCATGTTTGAAAAGACTTGTCAGTTTCTTTTCCTTTTTAGTAAATCTGTATTTATCTAAATCCTTTTCGTCACTATGGATTGCAAGTTCAACAAGGAGATTTTCAGGTTTTTTAATGTAAAACCAATTTTTAGAAATGTCTTTCCATATTCTAAGAACACTCATCCAACCTGCGAAGAATGCATTATTAGATTTTAGAAACTCACTTCTAATTCTTTCAGGTGGTATATTATCTTCAACTTTGTGAGAAAGTCTTTTCATAGCGATTTTGGTATTTTCATCTATATCAAATCCATATTTAACGGAAAACCTGCAACCTCTTAATATTCTTAAATAGTCTTCTTTAAATCTTTCTTCAGGATTTCCAGTAGTTCTTATTATCTTGTTAGCAATATCTTTTCTACCGCCAAAAGGATCTATTAATTTTCCGTCTAGAGAAAGAGCCATTGAGTTTATTGTGAAATCTCTTCTTTTTAAATCTTCTACAATGTCATCTGTAAACTTAACTATAGCTTTTCTTCCATTTGTTTTTATATCCTTTCTAAAAGTAGTATGTTCGACAGAAAAACCAGATTCTATGTCTATAATTGTGATAGTTCCGTGGTCTATTCCTGTAGGGACTACTTTGAAATGCTTTTCTAACCTACTTATAGCATCCTCAGGAACAACAGAAGATACTATATCTATGTCATTTGGTTTTCTTCCAAGTAGAAGGTCTCTTACTGCGCCTCCTACAAGGAAGATTTTTTCATTTAATATTTTTTCTATCTTTAATAATATTTCTTTTTTACTCATTTTTTCCTCCAAATTTTTCTTACTGGAGAGCTATAGCTCTCTCACAAACTTAACTTTTTATTTTTTTACTTTTTTATGTAGAGTAATTTTTTGGAGGTCAGCTGTTGGGTTTATGGTCTAAATGAAATTGACTATCAAAAAAAGTTAATTACAATAAAAGCAATAAAAGGCAAATAGTAAAAACTAAGGGGAAGGTAATGCCGTTTTGGTTTATAAAAGAAGTTTTTCTAACTTATTTAGGAGTAGCAATTTTACTTCTATTTGGGCTGTATGGATTAAAAGAGGGATATTATTTAGGAAGCATATTTTTAATAGGATTTTCAGTTCTTGGATTTGTTTTAGCAAAAAAGAATTTATCAAAAAGGAAGTATGGATTATCTTTAGAGAAAAAAGCTTATAAATATTTAAAAAATCAAGTTCCTTATAAGTTAGAGTTTAGAAAGAAGCTAAGAGATGGTGGGGACATAGATATTTATGTAAAAGATTTAGGGATAGCAGTTGATGTAAAGGCTTACAGAAAGATAGACAAAAGAATATTCACCGCTCAAAACTTAAGAAGTTTTGAAAGACAAAAAAAATATGCAAACAATCTAATAATCTGGCTACCTAATGCAAAAGGGAGTGTAAAGCATTTTGATAGTTTTACAGTGGTGTGTGGGTGGAAGAATATGGTGGATTATTTAAGTAGATATATTAAATAAAAAAAGTTTATTTAGCTGCTTTTTTTGCTAATTTATCTGCTTTATTTTTTTCTCTTTTTATCCATTTAACTTCAATTTCAGCATTTATATCATCAGATAGGTTTTTAGCAATTAGGTATAAGTTTTTTAATTTTTCATCTTTAATTTTCCAATCTCCATTAAATTGGTTAACTACAAGATTGGAATCTCCTAATATTTCAAATTTTTTGTATTTATGTTGTGTTTTCTTTACCAGTTTTAGTGCCTTTATAAGTGCAAGCCATTCAGCTTCGTTATTAGTTTTATTTCCTATATTTTTATAAAACTCATAAACTTTTTCATAAATACCGCTTTCATTTTCCTTTTCCACCACTACTCCTATTCCTGCAATTCTATTTTCAGATTGGTTATTTGATGCAGCTCCATCAAAATAAATTCTTATCATCTTTTTCCTCCTTAACTTTTTTTATTTGCAAAGCCGTATATTTGCATAAAGATGTCTAAAGTGTCTTTTTTGGGAAGAATAGGTTTTTCAACTACTCCAGATTTTGAATAAGTCTGTTCGTAGATTTTTTCTACAAGACTTAGAGGGGAAAGGATAGTTATTTCCTCAAAAGGTATCTTATTCTTATTGAGATATTCTTTTGCTTCTAAGTACAGGCGGTGGGATTTTTTATTTCCATTTTTATAATGGATCACTACTATTTTGCCTTTGTATTTTAGGATATTAAAACTTCTATAAGTTTTTGATTCGTCTTTTATTAATTCGTCTTTTATTAAAATAAAGGCGTGTATGCTTTTGGATAGACTAGTTGTTGGGTATTCCTTGTGTCTGACGTAGTTCAAATGAGAAAATAATTTTGAGATCAAGTTTTTGTGTTCCATGGTATTTACCTCTTTTTTTTGAAAATTGATGTCGTTTAATCTTTTTAAATCCTCATCTGCTATTTTTGCTCCTTCAAAAGCTTCGGGTTCTGAAAACTCTTTAACTCTCTTTAAAACATTTTTCCTCCTCCTTTTTTACTGGAGGGCATTTATGTCCTCTCAAAAATTTAACTTTTTTTAAAAAGGCACAAGGGGGTTATTTTCTGAATCCTGATTTTCTATTTGTATGTTTTTTGTGTTGTTAATGTCTATATTATTTATGATGTTTTTATACTCTTTTTCATTTAGATATGCACAAAGCAGGAAGAGAATAAATTCATTTTTCTTACTTTCAG
This sequence comes from Hydrogenothermaceae bacterium, assembly GCA_015490675.1. Classification (GTDB taxonomy): domain Bacteria; phylum Aquificota; class Aquificia; order Aquificales; family Hydrogenothermaceae; genus Hydrogenothermus. Next base: position 29,066 of record WFXI01000320.1, on the reverse strand, counting down.
GCTGTCTATTATTTTTACCTTTATGTTGATATAGGGAATAAGTTTCAAACTTAGAGTCTGAAATTTTTGCACAATTAACTTTGATTTCTGCAATTGTTTTTTCTTCTTCGGTTTCAATTACAAATATTAGACTTTTTCTCTCTTTAATTGTGTTATAGTATGAGTTTAAGCAATTTCTAAATTCATTAGCAGTTTTATTAAGCTGAAAACTGGAAGTGATTTCCTTAACATAGTTTTTAAAAGGAAAATCTTTTAAATCTTCAGGCTGTTTTATCTGTGTATCTTCAATTTCTTGGTTTTTAATAATATTTAGCAAATTTCTTTTAATAATGTCAGGATTTTCTTTTATGTTATTTTCCATAATGTCTTTTAAATAAGTGATAACATTTTCTTTAACATTTTTATATAAGGCTGATAAATATTCTTTTTGTGCTTTTTTAATCTCTTCTGTAATTTCTATTATGTTGTAAATTGAGAAGTTATAGTTTATACAGAGGGTAGCTATAATGTTTTTGCTAAAGTTAACATCATAGAAGAAATTGTTTAATATTCTATCTATTTCAAGTATTTTATTTACATTTATATGCTTTTGTATGTTTTCGGCAGGGTTTGTAATTATTGTGTATTTAAGATATTCAGTTATCAAAATGTTTCCTATAAATTCGCTCTCAGATTTATTTCCGTAAAGTATTTTATTTAAGATTGGTGTTAAATTTGGTAAATATACAGGTGGTATTTCTGTAATTTTATTAAAGTTGTTTAATCTTTTTGGATATATTTCAAACGACTCGGAATTATCTATTGAAGATTTTAATTCAAAATGTTTATCTATGATGTTTTTGTATCTTTCCTTATATGCTTTAAATACTTTAGTATTTTTATTAATTCTTCTGTTTATTCCATTATCATCATTCAAAATTGAGTAAGTGAGTAATATTCTTACTTTTTCAAGTTCTCTTTCTAAATCTACAAAAGCATTAAGTTCTTCTTTTTTCTTGAGGATTCTTATAAAACTTTGAAGAGGCGTTGAATGGAAAACTATTTTTAACTGTCTTGTTTTAAGGAATTCTATAAATTCCTGTGTATAGTATAGTTTTTTAGTTTCTAAATCTATGCATACTTGGGTCTGATTGATGTCAAAGGAATTAATAATACTTTGACATTTTTTATCTTTATCTTCAGTAATAGAGTAATAAGGGTCAATTTCTATAATGTTTATAAGGCCATTTTCCAATACTTTTTTATAGCATATCCGTATCCTGGTTCTAATCTAATTTCGTGGTAGTGACTGTGTCCAAAAGCAAATATTCCTGTTTCTCTTGTTACGTTTATGTTATTGCTTTTGCACTGTTTTATAAAGTCATTTGAAAATGCTTTTTCAAGATTATCGCAGAAAATATCAATGTCATTGATAGGGTATTTCTTCTTGTCTATCATCGAAAGTATAGTATTAGCTACGCTACCGCCTGCTAGCATTCCATAATTAGGTAAATTACAAAGTTTACCTAATTCTTCTAGAATTTTTTCTACCGTCTGTTTTTCTTGTAAAAATCTTTCGATGTTTACCATGCTTATCCTCCTTTATTTTTTAACTGGAGCGGCGAAAGCCGCTCTCAAAAATTTAAACTTTTAATTTCTAAAACTTTTAAACCTTTTCTCGGAGGTCAGCACGGTAGAACGGAAAATTTGAAAAAAAGATGTCCCTGAATCTTGCGAGGGGGCGTTAAAATTTCATTTTATTTTTCTTCCTATCTTTTTTGCTGTATTTAGTTTTATCAGGGATAATTTTTGTCCTTTTATCTTTTAGCATGTTAAATCCAATGCTTTTAGCAACTTCTACTCTTGGGTTGTATTTTTCAAGCTTTTCTTTTATTTTTTTCAAATTTTTCTTTTTCATTTTTTTCTCCTTTTAATTATTAGAAATAAACTTTAATATCTGGGATAGGTTGCATAATAAAGAAAAGCCAAGTGCAAAGATAAATTCTTTTATAAGACTTGCATCAGTTATTTTTACTATTTCGAATAATGTAATAAGCAAAGCCATTTCTATTATTATTGAAACTACCAAAAGCCATATTATTGTAAACCTTTTCATTTCTAATTCTCCTCCCGTTTTATAGAAATTTTGTTACAAGTATTACTTATCTATTTTTATCAAGGGGGCTTATCATTTTTTGCTAATGCTTTTGCTATTTCAATAGCTGCTAGAAATATTGATAAAATAGTGGCTATTATTTCTAATATAATTTTTATATCTTCCATGTTTATTTCCTCCTGTATTTTTTTCTGAAGGGCTTGAAAGCCCTTTCATTTTTTTAACTTTTTTATTTTTTACTTTTTAAACTGCTGGATTTTTTTTTGTTGATATCTATAATGAGAGTAAGAGGCGATGATATATTAGATTTTCAGATAAAATATTTACTAAAAAATTTATGAAAAATCATTAGGAGAATATTATGAGGCAAAGATATAGCAAAAATTTAAATTCAGTTAATTTATTAAAAAAAGAATATCCAAGAGGACCCTTTAAGAATTTAGTAGTAAGTGAAGAAATTTATGAAGATCCAGAAGAAAACTCAGTTGTTTTTAACATTAATAATGGAGAAATAGTCTATGATTTTAGGATTATAGATGAAGATAAAAATAAGATAGTACCTTTTAATAAATTTCCGTTTTTAAAAGATACCAACTTTATAAGAAAAAATGTAAAAGTTTATTTAATAGGGGAAAAAGACAATAGGAAACTTTATTTATTTTTATTAAGGGAACCTAAAGCTTTAGGAAAGCAACAGGAAGATATGATGGTAAAAACCAGAGCATATTTAGAACTTATAACTCCTTATACTCAAATAAACCCGTATATACCTTTTTTAATAGAAGATATAAGTGGAAGTATGCTTGTTATAGAAGAAAGGGTCCATCAAATTTTAATAGATGCGGAGATTTTATATAAAAAAGAAGATAGGCTTATAGATTTACTAACTTTGTTTGAAGAGGATATAAGAAAAGTACATTAAATTTTATTAAATGAATTTAAATAAAGGATCTAAAGTAACTAGTTCTATTTCTCTGTTTTTGTAAGTTTTTTTACCTTCTGGAGTTAAAAATGTAATTTTATTAGGAGTTAACAAAAATTTTTTTCTATACATTAGAAAAACGGCTTTAGCGAAGATTTTTAATGTAAATGGATTAGTTTCTTTGCAAATTATTGTTATTCTTTTGTTGTTCTTTTTATCCAGAAAAACAGTTGATTTTAAAGGAATTGGAAAATTTGATTCTAAATCTACTTTTATAGTTGATTTTGGTTTTTGGGAAGATGCTTTTATTATTTTGTTTAAATTTAATTTTTTCATTTTTTTCTCCTTTTCATAAAGGGGCATCAAGCCCCTTGTTTTATGTATTTATGCAGCTGAAAAAGTTATTTTGCAATTTTTTTCTAAACCTTCTCTAATGAATTCCACAACTCTTTTTGCTTCGTTTCCTTGAAATTCTCTTTCTTTTTCTAAAAACTCTCTTATTATTTCTTCAGGTATATTTTTTAATTCTCCTGACTCAAATTTTTCTATAATTTCTGGATAGTTAACCCCTATATAACAGCTGAGCTCCCATTGGAAGTTAGGTTCATTTACTGTATAGATAAATCTTCCTGCTATCCATGCAGCTAGAATTTTTTCATATTCTTTTTGTCCAATTTTTCCTTCAACCCAGTAAGGACTTTTTTTCTTGCCCAGGTTGTTAATAATCCAAGAGTAAATCTTTGCACTTCTAGGCACTTCAATACTTTCAACTACACCATTCTTATGCTTTCGGTGGATAAATAACTCAACACCCATCTATAACCTCCTCTAATTTTTTAACTTGGGGCGATAACAATCGCCCTCGTAAATGAACTTTTATTTTTTACAACTATTTAATATTTTATTGAGAGAGAGAAAAATTTTTTATTTTTAGTTTTATCTATTGATTATAATTTTATAATCAAAATTTTTTGGAAAAAATAAAAAAAATTTGCTCAACTGAATGGAAAAATACTAAACTAAAAAAAATAGTTGATTTTTTATGTTTTTTGAACGAATATAAGAAAGAGAAGAAAAATATAGAGGAGATTTATTAGATGAATAAATCATTTAAAGATTTAGTTAAAACTATAGACAAGCAAGTCAAAGACTCTTTATCTCCCTTACCATATACTTATTTAGATTATGAGTATGTAGCATTAAGAATAATAGAATCATTAGAAGTATCGCAGCAGTTAAAAAGGCAGTTAAGAGAAAAATTTGCAAATAAAGCCAAAGAATTATACTTTGAAGCTCAAAATACAGGTTTTAGTAATATATATTTAATGGACAAGTATGATGTGTTTGGAAATGAAGAAGATTCTATTATAGAGGAATATGTATTAGAAACTTTAGCAGGTATAGATGAACTTTTTCAATCCCTTATAGAGGAAAAAGAAGAAAGAGAACCTAGTAAAGAAGAGCTTGATGCATTATCGCATATTTCAGATGAGGAGTCACAGGATGAAGAAGTTTTTGAAGATCACCAAAATACTAATACTATAGTAACACCAGTAGATATGGAATGTGATATATCTGAAGAAGAAATACAAGATTATCCAATAGAAGAAGATATAGAAGAATCATTACTGGATGATTTAACAGATGAAGAAATAGAGAGATTAGTTAATGAGATGGATTTCGATGAAGGGGATGAATTACCATTTTAAAGTTGAATTGCATAATAAAATGTTATTATTACTAAAATCAGTAAAGCAGCAATTATTGCTCCTGAAAAAGATATTAGCCCTTTAAAAGCAAGAAATGTATCCTGATAAGACGGAATTCCTGCAGATATTAGACATAGAATGACAGCATAAGTTATAAATTTATTTATAATGATTACATCATAAATATATATAAAAAAAGCAATGATATTCCATATTATAGGAGCAAGGCCAACAAGGAATAAAACTCCAGGAAATCTTGCTCCTACTTGTACCTGTCCAAAAGTGATAAAACCTTCATCTTCTATTTTTGGAAAAATAGAAAAACCTTTTACTCTGCATCCAAGTAAAAGGGCAACAACAACATGAGCAATTTCATGCAAGAATGTAGAGGGAAGCTTAATTGCTGAATTTAGAAGAATATATATGTAGTAAGGTGTTTTATGCATATTTAAGAACCTTTTAATTTAAATATATCTAATATAATATAATTCTCACTTTTAGGAATTTTATTTTCAATTTCTGCTGATTCAAGAATTTCTAAGAACTCGTTATTTAGCGAAAGAGGGATATAAAACTCTCCTACTTTTTCACTTGTTTGGTTAATAAACTTTTGAAGTATGTAAATACCAAGGTTAATATCAAAGTTAACTAACAGATTTTTGACTTTTTTTTCATCAATAGTTTTATTTTTTGTAATTTTATATCCTAACTCAAATTCATCAATCTCTTTAAATCCGGAGTAATAATTATATAAAGAGTATTCTAAATTTTTAGAAGAAACCATGAAGAAAAACCTCTTTGTTCTTGTAAATGCAACATTTATTCTGTTTGGAACGGCTATAAAAGGAATAATTTTAGATGCATATTCCATATCGTAACTTGAAGTTAAAATCCCTGTTAAGTAAGCTTCTTTTCCCTGCATTTTATCAACTGTACCGCAATTTTTAATATTATTTTTTAAAAGGTCAATTTCCTGCTTTTTAAATAATGTAAGTATAAAGTAATCTTTACTAATCAAATTTTCTATAAAATTTAAAATTTTTTTAGCTATAAAAGTTTCAAACATATTCTCAGTAGTTAGTTTGTTTTTAAAAGGCTTTTTTGAAATAATGTCGTAAGAGATTCTAAAAACGGGAAGAGCTTCACTAATAGCCTTTTCGAATTCTGTGCTGTATTTAAGATAGAGAGTATCTAAATTTGAATTTAAAACCTTTAGGTCAAATTCAGGGTAAATATCTTTAATAATATCAGTTATATATTTAGGATTTCTAAGTGAATAATTAAGATATGAAGTTTTTATATTAGTATCTTCAAATAAAGTAAACAGGTTGTAAAAAGCACCTATTCGAAGAAGGTTAATTTTAGTCATTTTGTAGTTATATATGGAGCTAAGCTGTTTTGGATCTCCTGAAAAAGAAAATCTCAATATCTTTTCTGGTTTTATAAGGCTTGCTATAGCAGATAAGTTAACTGCACTAAACTGAGAAGCTTCTTCAATATGAATATGGTTAAAATCCTCATTTATTTCATAAGGAAGTTTCAAGTTATCTAGTCTAGAGAATGCTGAGTTTGCTATGCTTTGTATTAAGTTAGAAACTTTTTTCCCTTTAATTGTAGCAGCCAAAATATTTTTTACATAAGAAAAGTGATACTGGTTTGTTGCAATGTCAATATCGGTAATAGCAGAAGTTATTATAGGAAGAGGGAGAAAAAGAAAATATGCATCATAATTTTCATTATCAAAGCCTTTAAACTCGTTATCAACATAAACATCAAGTACATCATTAGATAAATTTTCTAAATTTTTGGTAGATTCCTTTTTAGATAGAGATGTTAAAAAGAATGCTTTTATTTTTGATATGTTATTTTCATTTAAAAAGGTTTTTATTGCGTTGTTTTTTGTTATTTCACTTAACTTTCTTAGGGCTTCTTCAACTGATTTATATGTATGTCCTGTAACAAGCACTTTATAAGGGTTTTTTTCTTTTTTCTTAAAATGGCAGCAGCAAGAAATTAAAGAAAGCATACCTGTAAATGTTTTTGCAGATCCGGCAACACCTTTAATATTTGAAAGTTTGTAATTTAGGGTATTTTTAACACTTTCAATCTGCTCTTTAAGATATATAAGACCTTCCTCACTTACATAATTCTCATAAGTTTTTTCCAGACTATTCAAAAAAGAATCTTCAATTTCATATTTTACATTTTCATTTTCAAGTAAATCTTTAAAGAAATTATCAATTATTTCCTTTTTAGGTGAGATAATGTCAAAATAAAGTTTTTCATGTAAAGCAAAATCAAAAGAAGATGTAGGTAAAAATATTAAGCTTTCTGATTTGTTTTTTATTACTGTAGCCATATTTAAAGCATTAAAGTTTAGAAAGTATAAAAGATATAAAAATCCGGTTGAGAATTTTTCATCATAGTAGTTATCTATCAACAATGTTTTTGCTATTTCTTTATAAAGATTAAATATATGTTTATTTATAAGTATGTAATCGCCTGATGTGAACTTATTTATATCTATACTTTTATCGTATAAAATGCCTGATAAACTTTTTTGGCTTATGTTTTTAAAGTCTTCATAGCTATTTATGTTTAAAAAGGTATCTGCAAGATAAGCTTTTTTATCAAAGAAAATATCATCAACAATCTTTTTTGCTTTTTCAAAATAGCTCATCTTTACTCCCTAATTTTTAAAATTCCGGCTGTTTCAAAATTAATTAAAGAAAGATATTCAATAAGAGGGATTTCCTTGTCAGGTTTTAAATAAAAAGAGAAATTTTCCTTATATTCAAATATTTCAGGTACTTTTATTTCCTGGCTTATCACTTCGCTTAAAGGAGTCCAAAAATACTTTTGCACCTCAAGTATTTTGCTATCGTCAATATCTATAGTAATAGATTTTTTAAGCGGAGTATTTGAAAATGGTATGTAGTTAAATTTAAAACTTCCATTTAATTTATTTCCAAGGCTTCTAATTCCAGATAGTTTAAAATTGTAAGGTTCATTTGTCATTGCTCCGTTAAGAAGTAAGAACTCCTGGAGTATAAAACCTGTTTCTTTGTACCCTTCCATTTCAAGGCTGTCAGAAAATGAAGATGCTTTATAAGCAGAAATTAGATCTTCTATTTTTTTACTTTTTTTAAGGTGATAAAAAAGAAAAGAAGATAAAGCCCTTTTAGATTTATCGTCAAAGTAAAGGACAGAAATTTCAGTTTCCAGCTCTTTCAAAAACTCAAATATAGAAAATAAAAGTTCAAGAATGTAATTTTCGTATTTTTCTAAATCATGCTCTTTTATAGGATAAATAACAAAAGAAGAAAACTTAAAATCTCCTATGGTATTTTCTTCATAATTATTAAAAATGCTAGAAATATCTATATTCTTGCCGTAAAAAAACACAGATAAAGCAAGAGGAACGTGATAAACAGGATTTGGTATTAAAGTGAAACCTGCAATGCTTTTGGGTATTTTAAGTGTCAAAGTAGGGCTGTTAGCCTCAGGAAGTTTGCTTAAATCCTTGTAAAATCCTTTATTATTAATAATCTCAGTTTCAACTTTAAAAGGAGAAATCAGTATGGTATCTTCAAGTTTATCAATATCTTTATGTATAGAGTTAATTTCTTTATATCCTTTTTTATTTAAATAATATGCTTCCTTTTTTATGCTTTTAAGAAGAAAAATGCTTTTTTTACCTACAGACTTTATGAAACAGTTATTTATTTTGTTGCAACTTTCACACATCTGATTTAAAGGGGGTATTTCATCTTCATTGTAACTTTGAACTCTTTTTAAAATAGATTCTAAAAAAGAAAATAGAGATTTAATTTTAGAAGCTATTTTAATGTTATTTCTTTCATATTTACCAGCTAGCGGTCTTGTTATAATTTCTATTTCATTTTCAACTACTACTAAATCTTTAAAGCAGTTCTCAACTGCGACTGCATACCAAAGAGCTTGAAAAATATGGCTTTTCTGGACTTCTTTGGAAGATTTAACCTCAACAACTTTAATATAGATCTTTCCGTCCTTTTTCTTAGCAAGAAAGCCATCTAAATAAATATATTGATTATCTATTGAAATTCTTTTTTCAATTAGATTTTTTAAATTTTTTAGGTCTTTACTATCTAAGTTTATAACATCCTGAGTTACGTCAATATCTAAATTTTTTCTTTTTAAAGCAATACCGTTGCTTTCATAATTGTGGAAAAGATAAGTTTTTCCTTCTTCTATAATTTCATCTAACTTTCCTTTGGCACTATCTAAATTATCGATTCCAAGTGTTGAAAAATCCACAATTTCATCTGCTTCCTTATAATTTGTAAAGACAAACTTTTCAAAATCTTTACCTATTATTTCCTTATATGGCTGAATTCTTCCAGATGGAGAAATTAAAGTGTTGTTAAAATAATCTAAATCTTTTATTGGACACTTAAAAGATTCAAGTTGAGCTATTTTACTTGGAGATAATGTTTTAGAGAATTCAAATAGCATTAAATTTCCCCAAATTGCTTGATTTTTTACCTATTATAAACTAGTATAAAAATAAAGCAAAAGAATAAAATATTATGGGAAATAATAAACCTTTGCTTGTTTGGGAACTTCCCTTTATACAGGAAATTTTATCAAAAGGAGAATCTTTAAAAAATCGTAAGCTTCCTCATGAAATTGTAGCTTTTTTACTATATAAAACTCAGTTTTCAACCCCTAATCGTTATTGGAGTGCAGACCCTCCTATTCCAGAGAGAGAAATAAACTCTTACTGGAAAACATTCAAAAATTTTTTATCTAATTATGATCTATTTAGGGAAGATGTAGGAGGAAACTGGAAAGTAGAGCTTATATTTATACATGCTTTTATTCCGGTTCATCGTATAGATAAATATTTAAATGTTGTATATAAATATTTTGAAAAAGGAAAAGATATAAATTTTAATGATAAAAATGTAAGGAAGGATTTTGAAAAAATATCTGCGACATTTAAATACATACTAAAATATCCTAAGCTTGTAGAAAGACTAGAAAGAATATCAAAAAATATAATAGATATATGGAATGATAACATAGAAGTATTTGAAGGACCTTTTTGGCTTTATAAAAAGATAATAAATTTCAAGCAAGAGAAAGAATTACTGTCAAATCTAAAAAATAAAATTCTTTGGAAAGACCCAGAAACTGGTAAATTCTATATAAAAGAAAACTTTAAGAAAGACATAGTTTTTGTTTCAAAGGCCTTTAAAGAAGTTCCTTACACAATAGAGGATCACCATATATATTTAAGTTATCCAGCTTCTTATGTAATTGTTAAAAACAGTTTGCAAAATATATCTTTCAAAGATAATGTTTTTGAATTTACTCCTGAAAACAACAAAGATTATAGAGTTTATTACGTAAGAGATCCCCGCTTTTTAGAAGGTGAAACAATAAACAACATGTCTATAGTGGTATATCCAGATAGTTCAAAATATTTAGAAATAAAAGGAGAGCAGGCAAGCTATGTAGTTCCTGAAGAAATTCAGGGAAAAGTTTTTTACGGCTCATTTTCGATACATACAAAAGAAAAATTTGTTAATTATTTAGTTGAACTTCCTGATGGAACTTTAAAATCAAAAGAAGATATACAAAAAGGAGTTTTTGATAAGGAAGGTGTTTATAACATTCTTTACGAAGTAGTTAGTAAAGAAAAAAACATAACATTTAGAAAAGTTACAGTTTACCTTTTAAAAGAAAACCCAAAACTAATAAAGAAAAATTTAAAGATACAGTATAAAGGGAAGAATTATTCTATTGGTGATTACATAGACGTGCCTGAATTTAAAGGGTATAAGCTAAAAGTTGCGATTGCTAAAATAGAGAAGATAGAAAGGGCTATTGATAATATTCTAAAATTCAAACTTGATGTACTTGGAACAAAAGAGGTTCCTGGATTATTTTTAACAGTTAAAAACAGATGTGGCATGCAGATATATTATGCCCCTAATTTATCAAAGAATACACACATAAATTTAGATCAAATACCAAGAAAATATTTAAATTTTCCTTTTATTTTTGAACTTAAAACCTCTATAACATATAAAGATTACAAAGCTGGCAAAACACGTAAGACTTATGTTCTTTTGGACAGGAGGGTAGAAAAAGGTCCTTATACAAAGGCGTGTCCTTATAAGCATTTATGGGTAGATCTTTTAAGGGTTTCAAGTGGAAAAGAACAAAAATACCAGTATAAACTTATTAAAAATCCATATATCACAAATAAGGAGAAAACAAATCTTGTAAAACTACTTTTTAGGTTTGGATATAAGTATGGGAGCCTTAGGGAACTAGAAAAAGAAAGAGTTTTAAAAGATCTGGAATATGTGTTAAATAATTTAAAAAACTATAAAAGTTTGAAGGGTTTATTAAACTTAAGAGAAGTTATAAATAGAAACTTTTTAATAAAGGAGGGAAAAAATGAGATTAAATCCTATGGAAGTACTTGAAGATTTTAACTCAGGTTATTTAGGTTATTTAGAAACTCATTTTTCTACAAGGTATGACTATTTAAATGAAAAAATAATAAGAAAAAAGGAAGAGGAAGGAAAATTCATAAAGGGTCCTTATATACAGCTTACTCCTCCCTATGAGAAGGGAGCTACCCTGCAAGAATTAGTAGATGAGGGGATTTTACATCCAGACATTGTAAAAATATTTGGGAATATACAGTTATATACGCATCAAGAAAAAGTAATAAGAAACATATTTAAAAACGGTAGAAATGCTTTTATAGCAACAGGTACAGGATCAGGTAAGACACTTTCATTTTTAATTCCAGTAATTAATTACATATTAAAAATTAAAACAAATCCAGAGTTATCTGATGAAGATAAAAAAGGTGTAAAGGCTATATTTATGTATCCTATGAACGCACTTGCAAATGATCAGATAAACACATTAAGAAATATAATTATAAGAGCATTAGGAAAAGGTGTGAATGTTCCTATTACTTTTGGAAAGTACACAGGTGAAACTCCTGAAGATGCTAGAGATTATAATAAAAAAACAGGAAGAGATTATAAGGCTGATAAAAAGGAATGTCCTAACCATTTACTAACGAGGGAGGAAATATTAAATAATCCTCCAGACATATTAATAACAAACTACTCAATGCTTGAGTTTTTATTATTAAGACCAAAAGAAACCTCATTATTTAGTGATAAAAACTATAAGTTTATAGTAATAGATGAGATACACGTTTATGATGGTGCAAAAGGTACAGAAATTGGTTATTTATTAAGGAAGTTAAAGGCAAGGGCTTTTACAGGAGAGCCTATTTGTATAGGTGCAAGTGCTACTATTGGAGAAATAAATGAGGATAATTTAAAAAAGGCATCTGAATTTGCAAAGGGTATATTTGGAGAGCCTTTTGATAAGCAAGATGTAATAACCTCAAACATAATAGATATAGAGCCAGATGGTGACTTATGGTATAAGGATATTGATTTTGAGGAGATATTAAAAAGGGTAGATGATGTTGAAAGTTTAAAGGATTATCTGGAAAACTTAGGTTTACCAGGAAAAGTTGAAGGTTCAGATACAGGTGAAGTGTTATTTAACTTCTTTAAAAATTATAAGCCTGTATATTATTTAAGAAATAAGTTAAAGGAAAATCCTTATCCATTGCAGGATTTATTAAAGGATGAGGAAAATCCGCTAAGAGATGGGAAAAAATTAGTAAATTTAATTAGTTTGCTTTTTAGAGCCAAAATTGATTTAAACGGTACTCCTTTAAGGCTGTTGGATGCGAGGTATCATATATTTTTGAAAGGAATAGAAGGATTATATGCTTCTTTAAATGATTCTGGAAATAAAGAAGTTTTCAAAAATGTATATCTGGAAAAAACTATAAAAGATGTAGAATCTGAAGATGAAAGGAAAGTATTTCAACTTTGTTCCTGTTCAAATTGCGGAGAAGTATTCCTTACAGGATATGAGTCCCCTTTACCAGGAGAAAATGCAATACTTTTAGAAGTAGACCCAAGTTTATTTTCAGACCCTTTTAAAATAGATAGATATAAGAGATTATTTGTTTATATTCCAAGTGAGGGAGATAAAGATAAGATTGATCCAGATAGTATGAAAGGTGATAGAATATGGTTTGATCCTATTGCAGGCAAGATTTATTTTTCAAAGCCAGCAATAACTTCTAATATGTGGGAAGGTTATTTATTAGAAGAAGACGAAGATCTAAATCAGCCTGAGGAATGTCCGAACTGCGGTATAAGTACAACTGAAGCCGGAGGAAAGAATTATTGGGTTTCTTACTTTACTCCAGAATCAGAATATCCGCAGGCTAACATACTTGAGATTTTATATAAAAAGGTGGCCCAATCTGCGAGAAATGAAAAGGAAAAAAAGATATTAGTATTTTCTGATAGCAGGAAAGATGCTGCCTTTTTTGCTCCGTTTTTTGAAAATTATTACGAAAATAGAAAGCTAAGGTGGATTTTATATAATTCTTTAAAAGAGATAAAGGATGTAGAATTTGATAGCTTAGTGGATGCTAGTGTAGATTGTCTAGGTGATAGAGGAAAGAAATTTGCCTTTATAGAGAAGTTATTAGGCGAGTTTGGAATGCTTTACCCAGATTCATTTGAAAAGGTGGGTTTAGTCAAATTTTACTTAGATCCTACAATATCGGAAAAAATAGTTAATAATCTTTTAAATATTCCTATTTTTAATTCTCTAAGTAAAGATGAGATTAATGCTCTAATTCATTATCTTTTAAAAGATTCAAGAAGTTTAAGACATATAACCCATGAAGATTTTACTAAAGAAAGAATAGACGAAATATATGCTCTTGCGTATGTATGGAAGAATAAACCTCCTAAAGTAAGATCTTCAACATCATGGCTTCCTTCTAGTAAGAAGGGTAATAAAAGAACAAGACTTTTAGAAAAAATATTTTCTGAAATATCTTACAAAGATGCAGTAGATATACTTTCTAAGATATGGGATGTATTGGAAGATAATAACATATTTGAGTTTACACACCAAAAAGGATATCAGATTGTAGCTAGTAACTGGTATGTAAAATCTATAGAAGAAGAAGATAAGATATATAGATGTAATGTTTGTAGGAAAATTCATTTATGGAATGTAAAAAATGTTTGTAGGGATGGTAACTGTAAGGGAACGCTTGAAGAAGTGTCTCTTGATAGCCTGATAGAAGCAAAAGGCATAATATCTCATTTTAAACCAGTAGAATGTAGAGAATATAAAAAAATGGGAATGAAAATATCAGAACATACAGCTCAGCTTTCAACAGAGGAAGGACAAAAAATTCAAAAAGATTTTGAAGAAGGTAAGATAAATATATTAAGCTGTTCTACTACATTTGAACTTGGAGTTGACCTTGGAGAACTTGAGGTTGTGTTTTTACACAATATTCCACCAAGACCTGATAATTATGTTCAAAGAGCAGGTAGAGCAGGAAGAAGTGCAGATTCAGTAGCTTTAGTTTGCAGTTATGCTTTAAACAGGCCTCTTGATTTAAGAGCATTTGAAAATCCAATAGACATGATAAAAGGGAGCATAAGACCTCCTGTTGTGAAAGTAACTAACTCAAGAATAATACTAAGGCATTTAAACTCTATAGCCTTATCTATATTTTTAAGAAAAGTTTATCCTGGGGCTAACAGGATAAGTATAGGTGATTTTTATAATGCAAATAACTTCGAAGAATTTGAGGATTTTATGGGTGCAGAATACTTTAGCAAAGTTAAACCTATAATAGACAAAGTGTTAACCCGTCCAGACTTAAGAAAAGAATTTGGAGTAGATACAAAAGCGTGGTGGGATGGAGAGATTTCTTATATAGAGGAAAAAAATAGTTTAGAGTTTTGGCGAGAAATAAAAAAAGAGTATGAAGAAGAAATAAAACCTTTAGACGATGAGATTAAGAAGTTACAAGGTCGGCTTATTGCTACAACGAACACAAAGGAACAACTGCAAATAATAAGTATGAAAAATTATTATGAGAATATAAAAAAACAAAAAGAAAATGAGGATTTAATAACATTTCTAAGTAGAAAAGTATTTATACCAAAATACGGATTTCCTGTTGATGTTGTAGAACTTGAGGTTAAGAATGAAACCCTTCAAGGAAAAGTTCAGCTTGATAGGGATTTAGGTATAGCAATAGGAGAGTATGCCCCGCTTGAGTCTGTTATTGTTTTAGGAAATAAGGTTTTATCTACGAAAGTTAAAATGTACCCAAGTTTAAAACCAGAAGTAAGAAAATATTATTACTGTAAAGCATGTTTAGCTTTTGATGATGTTGCAGAACATGAAGACTTAGAATTAGAAAAGGGAGATCCTTGCCCTGTTTGCGGGGTAGAAGGTATAAGAGTTGGGAAGTATTTGATTCCTAAATATGGATTTACAAATGAAAATATATTTAAATGGACTAAAGGTGGAGATTATAATAAGAAAATTGTTGAACAGTTAACCAAAAAGTTTAAAGTAAAAAAAGATGATAAAGGTGTTGCAAGGAAGTTAAGTGTTTTATTTAAGGAAATTCCAAGCAGTAAGTTAAGAAGTTTTTATAAAGGAATTAGTGCATCTTCATCAGAGAGTAAAATTAAAGAGTCTATAGAATATGGTAACGGAAATATCAGAACAACACCATATAAAAGAGGAGAGATAGTAAAATTAAATATATCAGAAAGAAGAATGGTATCTACGGATAAAGGTATAAATATACGGTTATATTCTGAAGATAGTGTGGGCAAATTAAGAGAAGATAATAAATTGGCAAATTTAGGATACAAGTTCTACACAGATGTTTTGGTTGTTGAGATTAGCGATAATTTAGTAAAAGAATTAAAAAACATAGCTATGCTTGTTGAAGACTTTAATACTGATCAAGAAAAGGAGTTTGCGGTTTACATGTCTGTTTTATATGCTTTAATAGAAGGTGCATCAAAGGCACTTGAGATTAAAAGAGATGATATAGATGGAACATTAAAGATAAATGGAGGTAAGTATGATTTTGTGTTATATGATGATGTTCCGGCTGGTGCAGGATTTGTAGTAGAAATACATGATAATTTTAATAAGGTGTTAGAGGCTGCTTACGACATATCCAAAAACTGTTCTTGCGATAAAGAAACAGCCTGTTCTATATGCTTACTTCACACTAGAAATCAAAGTTTTGCTAAATTTATAAAAAGAGGTCTTGCAGCAGACTTTATTGAAAAAGTTATTATGTAAGTTAAAGGGGAAGTTAACCTTCCCCTTCTTCTAATAATCTTTCAAATCTTTTTAAACCTGTAGGAAACCATCTTTTTTTCCAGTATTCAAAAAGTTCTTCAACAGTTTGCTCATTTCTAATAACTTTATCAGTTTTGTTATTTAAAAATTCTTTCCAGTTTTCTACAAGTGGTGCTATGTAATATCCCCTTTTTGCTCCTAAAGAGAATATATTTTCTGGATTTAAATCCAGAGCTGACAATACTTTTCTAATAAGTCTTATTTTCCAGTTAGAGCCATCACCATATTTATAACTTTGATAAAATTTTGGAGCTACTTCAAGCAAAACATCTCTAACTTCCTCAAAAAAACCGTTAGTTGACAAATGGTAGTGTGTTTGTCCTTTAGTATATCCAATAAATTTCCATCCTCTAAGCCTATTATATATAGAACTTTTACCAAAAGCTCCCATAGTATCGATAGCAACAAGTTCAGGTATTTTCTTAGCTTTATTTATATATGTAGTTTTTCCTTTATATTTTTCTCTGAATTTGTCTACAACTTCTTTTGATGTAGCAAGTAAAGCAACAAGTTTTGCTCCAAGAAGGACATTGTAAGGATAGACAGCTCCAAGTACATAAGCAGTCATCATGTTATAAAGTCTTAGTTCTTTAGTTTCTTTATCCCAACCTATAAATTCATCTCTTGTTTGGAGGCCTATAACAGGGTCGCAAAGGGCAAGAACTCCTAGAAGTTTATCGTTACCTTCATCCCATACTAAAAATCTGATTCTTCTTCCAAATCCATAGGAAACAGGAGTACTCCATGATTTAATTGCATTTAAATATATATCTCTAAATTTTTTGTTTGATGAGTCAAAATATATAAGTTTTGGTTTTATTTTATGTGGGTTTATATCTTTAGCAGTTGCAAAGTATTTCTTAAAAGAAAGTTTAATAGAAGCATTTTGTTTTAGGACAATTTTCTTCATTATTTCTTTTGGTGGAAGATGAGATTCTAGCCTACCGTCCTCAGTAATTTTTATATCGTATTCATTTAAAGATCTTATTAAGATTTCTCTTAGCCTTATCTTTGTTCTTTCATTCAATATAAGTTTTTTTTCCATTTTTTGCTCATTTCTTGATTTTATTATTTTCTTATCCCTATATATGTTTACTAAATAAATTGTAGGTTAAAATAGAAAAAAAGTGAACTTTTTAACATAAAATTTTCTACGAAAGATATAACAAAAGCAAAAAAAGACCACCCAAAGTTCAAAAACAAAAAATTTTTTACTTATTTAACAAGATTTAATAAATACACAGACATTAAAGATGGAAAATTTGATTTTTTCCATTTCTTTTTGCCTGATACATAGCTAAGTCAGCTCTATTTAAAATAGATGTTATAGTATCATCTGTTTTTGCTTCAGTTACACCAAAACTAGCGGATATGTAAACTTCTTTGTGTTGTTCTAGGATTGGAATGGGATTAGTTTCTATGCATTTCCTTAATCTTTCTGCTATTTTTAATGCATTTTCTATATTAGTTCCAGGTAGGATTATTCCAAATTCTTCTCCTCCAAGTCTTCCAATTACTGAGTTTACTCTTAGGTTTTGCTTTAATAAAGATGCTACTGTTTTTAAGGCATAATCCCCAACAATGTGTCCATAATAATCATTTATATTTTTAAAGTTATCTATATCCAGGATAATTAGAGAAAATGGATAATTATGAGTTTTTATTCCCTTTATACTATCCTCTAGAGCTCTAATAAATCTTTTTCTGTTAGACAAACTAGTTAGAAAATCTATGTTTACTTCTCTTTTCAAGTTTTCTATTTTCTCTTTTAGTTTAGATATTTCGTTTTCTTTTTCCCTTATTATTTTTATTAGTTCTTTTTTGGTAAGTTCATTTAAATTTTTCTTTTTTTGTTTTGCTAGGTTAAGTTTAGTACTCATTTTTTCTCCCTTTTTTTGAAAGAAAAATTATTAAAAGCTTTACTTTTGTTAATAAATTTCGTAGAAAATTTTATGTTAAATCCTCCCTAAAAAAGGGAGGAAAGAAATAAATAATGGGGGGAGAAAATTAAATAAGTCTTCTAAAATGGAACCTCTTCATTATCTATGTCTTCAGCTATATCATCAGCACTAATTCCAGGTATTTCATCTTCTACCAACTCAACATTTTCATTGCCAATAGTACTTTGATTTTTATTAGAATTATTAGAATTAGAATTTGGTTTGGATAAGATTGAGACTTTGTCTGCCACAATTTTAATTTTGCTTCTTTTTTCACCTGAAGATGTTTCCCATCTGTCTTGTCTTAGTTGTCCTTCTAATAATATTTGGTAACCTTTATTTAACTGTTTTCCAAGTCTTTCAGCTAAATTTCCAAATGTTTCAACATCAAAATAATAGGTTTCTTCTCTCCAATCTTCTCCGACTTTGTAGTTTCTGTTTACAGCTATACTAAATGATGTAACCTGAGAGCCACTCGGTAAGAATCTTATTTCAGGGTCTCTAGTCAATCTACCAATTTGAATTACTTTGTTTAACATATAAACATACCTCCAAACAAAATTTATTATATCACATCATATTTTTATTTAAACTAAAAGTTTAATATAACCTTAATAGTAATGTCTTTGTATTTATATTGTTTTTGTAAACTTTTAAGTTGCTTTTTATTTAACTTTGAGATTTTTTCTTTAACTTTGATTATTCTATCTTTAGCAAATTTAAGTACTACAGGGTCTAATTTTTGCTTTTTAATTGCATAAGTAAGGAGATTCATATCTATATAATCAACAAAAGCCTTTATATATCTTAAGATGTTATAAGTATCCCAAGATTTATCTTCCCATTGTTTTATGTTTACTTTTATTTCATTTATTTTTTCGATTCCAAGTACTTTATTCAATACTTTTTGAGCCATGAAAAATTTAAGATAATTTCTATTAGAAAATAGCTTGTTTTGTGGGTCTAATATTTCTTTTATTAGTAATATTTCATTTCTTAAAGCTTCGCTTTTATCTAGAATTTCCATTGGAACATTTTCTGGATCTGTCAAAGCAAGTTTTTCAAGTTCAGAAAGATTTTCTACTTTCAATGTTAGGTATTGAACTACAGCTGCAGGATGTAATTTATATCTTTTTTCAAAGATGCCATTTCTTATTTTTACAATTTCATCTATCTTTACTTTTTGTTTCACAGCTTCTTCAACTATAGTATTTGTTAGAAAGGATGTGAAATATTTATCTTTTTGCTCAATTACATTTTTAGCTGCTTTTTTCTCTTGTTCATTAAAAAATATACTATTTAAAATTATCTCTAATGCTTTCTTTTCGGAATCAGCTGTAATTATATCTAGCAATTCTGTTTTTATTGCATTATGAAAAAATACATAGCTTTCTTTATCCAATCTTCCATAAAGGTGTATTTGGTGATTTAATAGTTTTTTTGTTATTTCGGTTAATTCTTTATCTTTTAAAGGCTTTATTATTCCATTTGTTTTTGAAATATCTTTATGGAATAAAAGTTTTGCAATATGGTTAACGCTAACAAGTGTATTGTTTTTATAATCTGCATATCCTTCTAAAAACTCTATATCTTCAATACCAAATTCTTCTCCATCATATATATATCCTTTTCCTTCTTCTGTGTAACTAAATTCATAGAAACCCTTTTCTATTTCTTCTAACTTTTCCGATAAAATGAAAGTTGGTTCTAATTCTTCTTTAAATGCAAACATTTTTTTTCCTCCTAAAATTTTTTATTTGGGGAGCGTTAGCTCCCCTCATAAATTTGAACTTTTATTTTTTTTATTTTTTATTTATTTTTAGTATTTGATTATAACTTTATAATCAAAGTGAAATAAAAGATGAAGACAAGGGTATCCAAAAAACAATAGAAAATTAAATTAAAATATGATATGATACAAAAAATTTTTGAGGGACTATTATGCTAAGTATTATTATTCCTGTTTATAATGAGGAATCCTCTATAGTCAATGTAGTAAAATCTGTTTTATCTTTAGATATTGAAAAAGAAGTAATAGTTATAGATGACGGATCTACTGATAGTACATTGGCTTTATTGAATTATGAATTTGGCAGTGATATAACTCTTATAAGAAACAGAAAAAATAGAGGAAAAGGATATTGCTTAAAGTTAGGTATAAAGGAAAGTAAAGGAGATTTTATAGCTTTTCAAGATGCAGATTTTGAGTATCCTCCAGAGAATTTATATAAACTCTATGAATCTGCAAAAAAAGGCAATTATGACAGTGTTATAGGAATAAGAAATATTAGCTGGAGAGATATTAGCAGAATGAGTTTAGGAAGTATACTAGCTAATAGGTTTATATCTAAAATAACAGGAGAGCCTGATGTTTTTTCTGGTCAAAGAGTGATTAAAAAGGAAGTTTTAAATAATCTAAGCCTAGATTCAAATGGTTTTGATATTGAAACAGAAATAACCTTAAAATTAATAAATATGGGATATAACATCAAATGGGAAGATATAAGGTATATACCTAGAACTAGAAGTGAAGGAAAAAAAATAGGAGTTATAGACTTTTTTGTGATTTTATACAGATACATAAAAGTAAATAAAGCAGCTAAAGTAATGAAAAGAAAAAAAATTTCTCCAGTTTATTCTATAAATAAATGAGTATAAAAAATATATTCACGAATAAAAAAATTTTTTTAGACATCAAAAACGATAAAATTAGAAATCTACTCATAGACTTTTTTAAGAAAGAAAATATAGTCCAAAATCAAGATGATGCTGATTTTCGTATTTCAGATATAGATAAAGAAGGTTTTATAAAAGTAGGGAGTATATTTAGTTTTTCTTTTATAAAGGATATTAGAGATTTAGATAAAATTGGTATATATAAAAATATTTATTTTCATTTTAATTTTCCCATTTTTAGAGATATATATGAAAAAGTTCTTTTTTATATCTTTTTCTTTGTAGTTTTATTCTTTCCCTTTGTTAAGTATCCAGTTCCTCCAGATGATTTGCTTAGGCATCTAATTGTATATAGGTATGACTACGATTATTCTAAAATTTTTATAAACAGTATTATGCCTGAATGGAACTTTTACTTACCATTCGATATAATAGCTGGAGAAATTCATAGATTTTTTTCTTTTATACCTATAGATAGTATAAAAATTTATGGTCCTTTTTTTGTATTTTATTATATATTTGCTTTTTTATCTTTTTATGCCGTCAAGATAAATACAAGGAAATTTCCTAAAATATACTTGATTTTTTTCTTTTCATTATTTCTTAATTTATCTTTATCAAGATTTTTTTTAGAAAGACCTACCTCTTTAGCTACTTTGTTTTTCTTAATTTCTTTAGGGTTTTTTATAAAGAAAAAAGAAAAGATAGCTTTATTATTTGCTAGCTTAATAAGTATTTTTTATTATCTATTTTTTATATATTTAATACCTTTATTATTTTTTAGTAGAAAAATCTTATTTATTTTTATTATTGGGTTTATTTATTGGAGTCTGCTAGCTTATTTAAATGACGGTTTTTATTTTAAAGATATATATACTTATATCTTATCTCTAGATAAAAAAGATTTATTTGCTGGAGAAAACAAATCGTTTTTTTCTATAATAGCAAATCCTTTAGTTATGTTAATTATAATTTGTGTTGTTTTATATTTTTATAAAGCTAATAAGAAATATTTATATCCTTCTTTTTGGTTTGTTTTATCAAATCAAATAAGATATATGGAAGTTATTGGTCCTTTACTGCTATTTTCTATACAAAGGGAAATAGCATTCTTTCTAAAAAAACACTTAAAAGGAAGCTTTTTAGCTATTTTCATATTATCTTTATCTTTATTTTTACATTCTTATTTAGATATTTATTCCAATAATAAAACGCCTAGTAGATTTGTTTGCAAGGAATTGCAAGGTCATAAGGTTAAAACATTACTTGGAGGGAACTTTTTTTTAGTATATTTCTGTGAGGATGTTAAAGTAAATCCAGCAATGGAGATAAGATGGAGTTTAGATAAAAAATTGGAAAAGGATATTTTAAAAGGGAATTTAGATTGCAGGTATAAAGGAATATATGAATACGATTACCTTTATGAAAATACTTTAAACGGTAATTTTAAATGTTTAGAGTTTATATATAAAGATGGTAATTATACGCTGTGGAAGATAAAAGATGAAAAATAGACTTTTAAAATTTTTTTTAGTAGGTTCAGGAGGTTTCATTATAGATTATAGTATTTTTCATACTTTGGTATATTCTATGCCTGATTATTTAGCTCGAATAATTAGTGTTTTTTTTGCAGTGCTTTTCACTTGGCTATTAAATAGAAGATATACATTTAATTTTAAGGAGAAAAATATTTTTAAAGAATTTATAAAGTATTTTTTATCCTCAAAATTTTCTATAGGGGTAAACTATATAGTATTTATACTCGTTTTAAATATGTATAGTTTGTCTTATTTAAATTGTTATATTATAGCAACGGTAGCTTCTTCTATAACTAATTATTTATTATATAGGAGCATATAATGGCTATACTGGATCCTTTAACTAAATATTTTAGATATAGAAAAGTCTTACCTCTCCTGTACAAAATCGAGAAAAAATATAAAAGACCTTTAAAGATATTAGATGCTGGAGGAGCTGATGGAGATTTTCATTTAATACTAAAAAAACGAAACCATATAGTTTATATTCTAGATAACCAGAGTAAAGAAAATGTAGATTATGTAGTTGATCTTGAAAAAAAATTACCTTTTAAAGATAAAGAATTTGATTTAGTAGTTTCTTTAGCTGTTATTGAACATTTATATAATTGGGAGGGTTGTTTGGAAGAATTTAAAAGAGTTTCAGAGAATATTATATTAACTACCCCAACAAGATTGGGTAAACCTATTCTTGAATTTTTTGCCTTGCTTAATTTAGTAAATAAAGAACATATAAAAGATCACAAGTATTATTTGACCAAAGAAGATTTTTTAATTAAAGGATATAGTTATAAAACTTTTTTATTTGGGCTTAATAGCTTAGCATGGATAATAAAAGAAATTTAAAAGAATTAAGGTTAACAATCCTTTTATCTATTTATCTATTTTTTATTATTATATTCTTATCTTTTGATAATCCACTTAGTTATTATTTTTATTCAACTATTGAAAGATTTGCTGCAAAGTATGAAGCAGAAACGGGCAATGTTCACTTCATACATAAAGCAGTCTATGGAAATTGTCGTATAGTAAATTTAAACGAGGTTATAAAAAATCCCGATTTTTGTGTGGTAATGGGAGAGTTGTTTCATAAAGGAAAAAAATATTATCATTTATGGGCTACAAAGGACTGTAATAACCCTATTTTGGTTAAGAATATTGTTGACAAAACCAAAAGAAATTTTCAGGAGATAAAGGAGGATTTTTATATTCCCAGAATAGTAATAAAACTTTCTACTGATTGTAAAGCATATACTTTGTGGTCTTTATTAGATACACTTGATAACAGAGAGAGAATTATATATAAAAAGTTTTTTGCCTATATAGAAACTTTTTGTAAAGTAAAAATGTATCCATAATTTTTTCTTAAAAAGAATTATGATATGATAAGATTTATATGTCCTAAAATCTAGTTAACTTGTAGGAGATTTTATTATGTTTAAGAAATTTTTACTAGGGTTGTTTATGTCTAGTGTTTTATTTTCTTCTATAGCTATAGAGTGTAAAAATTATGACTCTCAAGAGGTGAAAGACTATTTATTTAAGGAATTAGGTCTTAAAAATATAGAAAAAGTTTCAAAATTAGATGATTTTTATTATGAGGTTATATTTAAAGCTAACGGTAGAAAAATTCCTTTATATGTAGATTGTAATTTAAAGTACTTAATTTCTGGAGAACTCATAGATATTAAAAATAAGAAAAATGTTACTAGAGAAAGAATTTTACAATTTCAAATGGAGTTATCTAAGGCAAAAGAGAAAGAATTAATATCTGTACTTGGGAAAGATAAATTCGAGATTTTAAAAAGTAGTTTTCCAGGTAAGCTTAGTGGGTTTTCAGTTGTTTCTTTGAAAGATGTGCCTGTAGAAGGGTTAATTACATTAGGAAACAAGAATGCAAATAGGATTGTATATATATTGACAGATCCAGAATGTCCTTATTGTGCTAGGCTTCACAATAATATTGAAAAGGTTATAAATGAAAGGAATGATGTTCAATTTAAAGTAATTTTCTATCCTTTACCTTTCCATAAAAATGCTAAAGATTTATCTTCAGCTGTAATATGTTCTAAAGATCCAGCTATGTTATCTATAATATTTAAATCTCAAGGTAATGCTTCTGCTATAGAAAAATTTTCTTCTATGAAATGTAAAGATGGAGACAAAATTTTAAGTAAGCATATAGAATTTGGAAATAATATAGGTATAAGAGGAACTCCTACGATTATACTTGGGAATGGTTTAAAGATTTCAGGGGCTTTATCTAAAGAAGATTTAATTAAACTAATAGATTTATTATAGAGGTATTAATTGTGTGGTTTTTTGATTTTATTTTTCCTTTATTATTGTTGTTTTTTGTTCCAGCAGTTAAAGGTTTTATTGTAGGTTCTTTTACTGGTTATCTATTTTCTCATTTATTAAATAATGATTTTCCCTTAAATGAAAAGTTTTTTATTAGCTTTTTATTCCATATTATTTCTATAGGTTTAGGTTATCTAATTTCAGATGCTATAGTTAAGGCTTTTATTGTCCCAGGATTTGAAATGAAAATACAAGTTGTTTTAGGTTTATTTTTTATTAGTTATGTCTTTGTTCTATTAGGGATTAAATTTGTTACAGGAAAAGTATTTTTAATTCCTTGGGATTTTGGTTTTTCTTTATTAAAAAGATTTGTTAAATTTCCAATTTGGAAATTACCATAGGAATTTCTTCATTTATTATTATTTTGTTGCTTTTTATTTCGTTTTTTTCTAGCAAGTTGTTTAACATTGAACTAGCAATTGTTGCCATAGTTTGATTAATTGTTATAGACTGTTCATTAAGTGTTATTCTTTCAGCACAACTAAGTAGATTTTCTTTCTGTTCTTTTTCTTTTTTTATACTTATTAAATCAGGTTCTAGTAATGAAGGATATGGTATTAAAGATATTTCTTTTCCTTTTTGTTTTTTTATTATTTTTCTTTCAAAAGAATTGCCAATTAAAATTTGACCAGAATTTTTAGAATTTCCTATATCCATCCATATATGCATTGCAGGATTTTCATATGTAATAAATCTCTTTTTTTGATCTTTTTTTATATTTTTCAAGATATTATGTATGATTTTTCTAGATTTTGCAGAGTCAACACAAGATATTATGAAATCACTAGTATATAGTGTTGAGTAATCTTTTTCTTCCAAGAATTTGTTGATAGGTTTTATATTTAATCCTAAGGCTAAAGAGTATCTTTCTGCAAGTACTTGTGCTTTATAAGCTCCTATTTCATAATGGTAAAAGTTTTGTCTTCCTATGTTTTTTTCTTCTATAATATCTCCATCTATAACAGTTATTTCCATATTTTGTTTTTCATAAGCTATTCTAGCTAGGCTTTGGAGTAAATATCCACCCGTCCCCCCTGCTCCAATTAAAGTTATTTTGTAATTGTTTTTTGGAATGATCCGAAAAATCATCCTTTATATCCTAAATTTTTTTCGAATGTAATTACTTTTGTTCTACCGTTATCATCATATGATATTTTTGAAGTTGCATTTATTATTTCAGGAACTTGAGAAGCCAATACACTTTTAATGTTTTCCTCTGTTAGATCTTCTGAGTAATCAAATTCCCAAGATTTGTTATTGAAAATTACTTTTATTTTTTCAGTTTTGTGTGCCATATATTCCTCCTTCAATATACTAGTAAATTTGTTTTATTTGTTTGTATTTCTCTTTCTAAATTTTTTATTTTTTCTGATGTGGATTTTAGTTCTTCTTTTGTTATGCTTAGTAAGGCATTTATTTGTTCTAAAGGTTCTCTTTCTATGTATTCTCCATATGCAAAGAAAATATCACCTTCTTTATCATCAGGATATATAAATATTTGATGCTCTTCGATTTTATATTTCATATCCAGTGGGATTGTTAAATAAATTCCATTTTTATATAAATTGTTTACATTCCTCTTTAAGAAATAATAAAATTTTAATACTTTTTCTAAATTTTCTTTTTTTTCCTTTAAGCCATATATATCTAACTTTGGGTATTTATTTCTTATGTAATAACCATTTTGGTTTGGTGTTTTAAATAGATTCCCTAGTCCAATCCATCCAAAAAGTTCTATATGTTTTTTTCTTATAGAATTAATTAGGGTTTTTTGTAGCTGGTAAAATTTCATTTTCACCTCATTTCAATGAATTTAATTTTACTTTTTTAACTTTATGTATTTACTGTTACCATTAGGTTGTATATCTGGAAGTCTTTTTGTAGTTTTTCAACCTTTATTTTTAGTAATTGTAAGTTTGTTTTTAGATTAAATATTTGGTTATCTAAGTTTTCTATTTCTTTTTCTAGTGGCATTAGGTTAGCTTTTATTTGTTTCTTTGTCTCAAATTCAACTTCTTTTAGAGTTTTTATTTTTCCATTTTTATATTCTTTTAAAAAATTATCTTGAATTTGTATTTTTCTTATTTCCATTTTTTCTTGTATATCTCTTTTTTTCTTGTTCATATCAAAAATTTCTTTCTCTATTTCCATAGCTTTTAATTGCGTTTTATAAATTTCTTCGTTTAGGTTTTGCATTTTTTCAATCATTACTTATCCTCCTTTTAGTTTTGGTTTAAAAGATTTTTTAAAGGTATTGGATTTTCTATTATGTTTTTAAATGTTGGTATGCAATTGAATTTTTCTAAAAAAGTTACTGATGAATATTCAAATTCATTATCTTTGTAAACAATTCTATTATTATCTTGAGTAAATATTGTTTCTTCAAAGTAGAGTTTATCAAGTTCCGATGCTGTTTTATTATTTAATATTAATTTACTGTTAATACCCCAACATATTTCCCCATTTTTGAGTGTATTTGGAAGTATGCTTTTATACAAGAGAGTATTTTCTTCTTCCCATTTTTCTATAAAGAACAATAGAACTTTATTTTTTGTTTTTATCCATATTCTATTTGGTGCAATAAAATCTTTTTTTATCAATTCTTGTTTATTTTTTTCTTGCTTTAGATATTTTATTTTGAATTTTTCAGGCTTTCTCTCTATTATTGTGAGATTAGGAGTTTTTAATCTGGTTCCTTCTTCCAGAAACTCTATTCTTTTATTTGTTAGGGGACTATTTTCTTGATTTATTAAAGATAAATATTCTATATATTCTATAATTTCACTTGCTAAAGCTAATTTAACAGTATTTTTATTTTCATCTTTTACTAGTATGAAAGGGGAATTTTCATAGATGTATAAAGAAAAAATTGGTTTTTCTTGAATTGCAAAATATTTTGGGATGGCCATTATGTTTTTTATTGAGGAATCCAAGTTCATTTTTATTCCCTCTTGATTGTTTGATTATATTCTTATAATCAAAATGCAATTTAAAACATTTGTTTAAATTTTTTATTTGGAACTGGCATTACTTCTTTTAAAGCTAATATTAGGTATTGAATTTTTTCTGTTTCATTTTTAATTGTTGTTTCTATTTCTTTACTTAACCTTTCAAAATTTTCAGGATCAATACTTTCCAAGTTATTTAATTCATTTTCTATTTTTAGATATTTATTAATTAATTTGATGCATTTTTGGTTATTCATATTTCTCTCTGGTTTTTTTATTTTTTCTTTGTTTATATAACTTTTGGTTTTTATAAAAGAGCTGAGATTGAAGATTTTTCTATGTCACTTATATCAATTTTCTCAAAAACTCCTTCCAATTGCTCTATACAAATATTTACTCTAGATAAGTGTTTGCAATGTAGAGAATAGAGGTTTTTTATTTTTTCTTTGTCTTTTTCTTTGTAGTTTATTATATATGGATTTCCATAATATCCTTGTATAAATAAAGTATCCAATTCAGATAGTACTTTATAAAATAAAGGTTCTTCAAATACAAGAATATTAATTATTTCTTTAAAGTAGTTATTTTTTTCCATAGGTATATATTTTTTAAAGTTTTCATACATTGAATTAGCAGTTTCTTTATAATTTTTCTTTTTTGATTTTAAGTATGTTTTGAGAAAGTTTATGGAATCTTTCCTATATAAAACTTCTATTAATTGAGGAGGAAATTCTATTACATTTGTATAAAATAATTCAGAGAAATTTTCCATAAATGTTTCATATTCGTCATCATTTAGAAAAAATTTTTTATAATCTCTGTATAAATTTGAAAATTCTTTATCATTTTTTGATAACAAAAAGAATACTTTTTTTGCTGTATTTTCATCTTCTAAAAAGTTTTCTATATTAGTTACTTGTGGGATAGTTATTTCTAGTGACTCTAGATTTACTTCATCATTGATGTATATAGGTAATGATGTGAAATGTTCTAAATTTGTTATATTTTGAGGGTTGTAACTATCATATTGAAATATTTCGAAAATTTCTTCCATTTGTATAGTAAGTGTATTTATATTAAAAGAAGCATCCATCCAAAGCCAAGAGTTTATTGGGTTTCTTAAGAGACTAGCAGGTGTGTATGAAGGTACTATATATATATCTATATGCTTGATTAAATCAATATATTTACCTGTTTTTCCTGTTATTTCTTTTATTCTCTGATTAAGTATGTACTCGTCTATTTCGGAATTTATTATATTTATTAAATCATTTTCTTGAGTAGTAGCTTCTATTAGATTTTTTATTAAAGATAATATTTCTTCGGATATTAATGCACCTGTATATGTTCTGGAGTATAAATTATTTATGGATTCAAAAAAAACAGATGATAAGAATATTAATTCTTCTTTTCTGTTTTTCGTTTTTTTTATAATTTTTGGTTTTTCACATTCTAAATTTTTCACCCATTTTTTTCTATATTCATAAAATTCATTTAATTCTTTTGTAGCTTTGTTTTCTTTTATTGGATTTGAAAGTACCATGTTTATCCTCTTCCTTTATAT
>WFXI01000319.1 GCA_015490675.1 Hydrogenothermaceae bacterium | reverse complement strand
TTTCTACTTTGTATAGTCCATAAGGGAAATTTTCAGCCTTTATAGATGAAATTTTCACACTAATTAAAGATATTCCAGAAACAACAAGGTCAGATAGAGAATGAATAGCTTCTGCCATTAAAGCTAAACTACCTGTGATAACAGCAAATATAAACTTCAAAACAGTCAAAGAAAAATTAAGAAGAAGAGAACCTAAAGCCCATTTTTCCTTTTCTTTTTGAAAAGCTTTAGATGTGGACATTGTTTTTTGTTTCCTCAATTAGCTTAACAAACTCATCAAAAATATAGTGAGAATCGTGAGGTCCTGGGGAACTTTCAGGGTGATATTGTATAGAAAATACTGGTCTATCTGTTAGTTTAATTCCTTCTATTGTATTATCATTTAAGTTTATGTGAGTTACTTCTACATTTGAAGGAAGTTTTGTTTCATCTGTTGCATAGTTGTGGTTTTGTGCTGTTATTTCAACTTTTCCTGTTTTTAGATTTTTAACTGGATGGTTTCCTCCGTGATGTCCAAATTCTAGTTTATATGTTCTACTTCCAACAGCCCAGCTTAAAAGCTGGTGTCCTAAGCATATTCCAAAAATTGGAATGTCAGTTTTTAAAAGTTCTCTTATTTGCTTTATATGAAACTCTAAAGTTGCAGGGTCTCCTGGACCATTTGATAGGAATATTCCATCTGGATTAAATGAAATTATATCCTCTGCTTTTGTGTCGTGTGGGAAAACAGTTAAGTGTAGCCCTCTATCTGCCATCAATCTTAATATATTTCTTTTAACTCCATAATTTATAACTGCTACTTTATATTTGAAGTTTTCTATTTTTTTATAGCCTGTTTCTAAATTCCAGCTTCCTTCAGTCCACTCGAATACTTCTTTTGATGAAACTTGGGGAACTAAAGAAAGTTGAGAAATATCTGGGATAGACCTTGCTTTTTTAACTGCTTCTTGAGGGGATATATCTCCAATACCAATATATCCTTTCATAACACCGTATTCTCTTAATACTCTAACTAAAGCTCTTGTGTCTATATCTGTCAGCCCTATAACATTATTCTCATCCAAATATTCTTTTAATGTTTTTTTACCTCTCCAACTAGAAAAGATTTTAGATACATCTTTAACAACAAATGCATTTACATGGACTTTTTCACTTTCTAAGTCCTCATAATTTATTCCATAATTTCCTACTTGAGATGGTGTCATTACAACAATCTGCCCTTTGTATGAAGGATCCGTTAAGATTTCCTGATAACCTGTCATTGAGGTGTTAAAAATAACTTCGCCACCTGCTTCTTTTAAGTCTAAACCTGAAAATGCCTTTCCATAGAAAAAATGACCATCTTCTAAAGCTAGAATAGCTTTTTCCATATTTACCTCTGAAGGAAGATTTTATATATTATATCCAAATAAAACTCAAAAAGGACTATAAATTATGGAAAGTTTAAAATCTTACGCAAAGGTAAACATAGGCTTGTGGATTACAGGGAAGAGACCAGATGGATATCATGATATTGTTTCATATGTTCATAAAGTTTCTTTGTATGATGTTATTAACATTAAACCTTATATAAAACTGAGAGTTAGAACATCAAATCCAAACATTCCAGAAAATGAAGGAAATATTGTTTATAAAGCTGTTAAAGCCTTTGAAGACTTTACAGGTTTAGAGGCTAATTTTGATATTTTTATTCAGAAAAATATACCTGTAGGGGGTGGTCTTGGTGGGGGAAGTTCAAATGTAGCAACGGTTCTTAAATATCTAAATAAATATTTTAATAATCCTTTATCTGAAGAGGATATGCTAAAACTAGCTTCTTATATAGGTTCTGATGTTCCTTTATTTTTCAAAGAAGGATTAGTAAAAGTTTCAGGTAGAGGAGAAATACTGGAAGAAACAAAAGAAAAATATAACAATGAACTTATTATTATTTATCCAGATATAGAAGTAAAAACTGCAGATATATACAGTAAAGTTAGTTATGATATGTTGACAAAAACAGAAGATTTAAATATAATAAATAGCCTGTTGAGGGATGTTAAATCCCTTATTGATGCCAGCGAGAATACGCTAGGGAAAATAGCTGAAGGAGAATTTCCTGTAATAAAGGAAGTAAAAAATACATTGGAATTTTTAGGTTATAAACCCTTTATTACAGGAAGCGGAAGTTGTGTTTGTGCGTTAGGCACTGCAAGTGAAAAACTAGAAGCTATTTGTAAAACTAAAAACTGGAAACTTTACAAGGTCAATTTCTTATAAAGAATGTTGGGGAGTAGTTCAGCTGGCAGAACACCGGTCTTTGGAACCGGGTGTCGCAGGTTCGAGTCCTGCCTCCCCAGCCATTTAAACTCCTTCTTCTAAAAATCGGAGGAAATAATTTGGGAAAAGAGCTTAAGCTTATAACTGGTAATGCTAATATAGAATTTGCGAAAGAAGTATCAGAGTATCTTCATACTCCATTAGTTGATACTTTAGTATCAAGATTTAGTGATGGTGAAATAAGAGTTCAAATTAAAGAAAATGTTAGAGGAGCAGATGTTTTTGTTATTCAACCTTTAACTCCTCCGATAAATGACCATATAATGGAACTCCTTTTAATTTTAGATGCTTTGAAAAGAAGCTCTACTCATAGAATTACAGCAGTTATTCCTTATTTTGCATATGCAAGACAGGATAGAAAAGATAGACCTAGAGTTCCAATATCTGCAAAATTAATGGCAGATATTATCCAAAAAGCTGGTGCAGATAGGGTTTTAACTGTAGACCTTCATTCAGCCCAAATTCAAGGATTTTTTGATTGCCCTGTAGATAATCTTTATGCACTACCTGTTATTCTTGATTATTTAAAAAATAAAAACTTGGAAGATATTGTTGTTGCTTCTCCAGATGCTGGAGGAGTTGAGAGAGCAAGACTGCTTGCCAATAAGCTAGGAGCAGGCCTTGCAATAATTTATAAAAGAAGACCTGAGCCAAATGTAGTTGAAACTTTAGATGTTATTGGTGATGTAGAAGGTAAAAATGTAATCATAATAGATGATATGATAGATACAGCTGGAACTATTACTTCTGCAGCAGATATGCTAAAAGATAAAGGAGCTAAATCTGTAATTGCAGTTTGTACTCATCCTGTATTTTCAGGACCAGCAGTTGAAAGGTTAAAAAATTCTCAAATAGAAGAGGTTGTTGTAACAAATACAATCCCTGTGAAAGGAAAAGAATTTGAAAAGTTAACAGTTTTATCTATAGCTCCTCTTGTTGCAGAAGCTATAAGAAGAATTAATTTAGAAAGTTCTGTTAGCTCATTATTTGTATAGAGAAAAATATTAGGAGGCTGCAAAAGAAATGATACAGACAATAGAGTGGAAAGCTCTAAAGAGAGTTCCTGGAAGAAAAAGTGAAGTAAAACAGTATAGGAAAAAAGGTTATATTCCTGTTGAAATTTATGGAAAAGGACATGAAAATGCACATGCATATATCTACTGGAAAGATTTAGCAGATAGACCACATGGAAACTTCCTTATAAATCTTCATATAGAAGGAGAAGACGAACCTAGAGTTTGTATTTTGAAAGATATTCAGTACAACTATTTAGGAGATACTCCTATTCATGTAGATTTATATGAAGTTACTTTTGGTGTTGAACTTGATGTTGAGGTTCCTGTTGAACTTGTTGGAAAACCTGTTGGTCTTGAAAAAGGTGGATTGCTTGAACAACACCTTCATACAATTACAGTTAGAACTGTTCCTAGAAAAATACCTGAAAAAATTGAAGTTGATGTTTCAAAGTTAGATATAGGAGATGTTTTACACGTATCAGATATTACACCTCCTGAAGATGTTAGAATTATGACTCCTCCTGAAGAAGTTGTTGCTGTTGTAATTGAACCAGAAGTTGAAGAAGAAATAGCTGAAGAGGAAGAAGCTACAGAAGAAACAACTTAATTTATATAGATGATTAAAGCTTTAATAGGGCTTGGTAACCCTGGAAAACAATATGAAAAGACACGCCACAATGTCGGTTTTATGGTAGCCGATGTTGTGGCTTCTTTGTTAAAATGTCCCAAAAAGAAAAAAGAATGTTGTTTTTCTCACATAATTGAATGCCCTGACCACGACCTTATTATTGTCAAACCTCAAACTTATATGAATAACAGTGGTATTGCTGTTAAGAATCTTCTTGAAGAGTATAATCTAAAACCAGAGGAAATCTTAGTAGTTGTTGATGACTTAGACCTTCCTCTCGGAACAATTCGTCTT
Organism: Hydrogenothermaceae bacterium; assembly: GCA_015490675.1. GTDB lineage: Bacteria > Aquificota > Aquificia > Aquificales > Hydrogenothermaceae > Hydrogenothermus. The sequence goes on along the minus strand of WFXI01000319.1, from coordinate 6,373 downwards.
AGAAAATCTGGTTCTAGTGGTGGACAAAGAGGAATGAAATCAATTATTGAAAATATAAAAACTGAAAATTTCCCAAGATTAAAAATTGGAATAGGAAGACCTAAAAGGAAAGAAGATATACCAGATTATGTTTTGTCTGAGTTTTCAAAAGATGAAAAACTACTTGCAGAAAAGGTCATTTCTGAAAGTGCAAGCTGTATTCTTAATGTGTTAAAATATGGTGTTGATAAAGCTATGAACTTTTGTAATAAGAAAATAGTATAATCCTTGCTTTCTGCATTTTGCAGAAGGCTGATTTAATAAAAAATCATCCAGAAGGAGGTAAGTGTATGCGTCATTATGAGCTAGTTTTTGTTTTAAAGCCTACATTAACAGAAGAAGAAAGAAAAAATCTAGTTGAAACAGTAAAAGGCTGGATTACTAACAATGGTGGGGAGATTTATAATTTTGAAGAGTGGGGAAGAAGAGAACTTGCATATCCTATTCAAAAGTTCAATTCTGCATATTACTATCTTGTAAACTACAATACAGATAATTCAGAACTTCCAGTTCTCTTAGAAAGAAATTTAAGATTAAACGAAGATATTATTAGATTTTTAAATTTCAAAACTAAACCTCAAAAGAAAGAAAGTGAGGAAGTGGCAGAGGCTGTAGAGGTTTAAGGGGGAATTTAACTTATGTTAAATAAAGTTTTTCTTATTGGAAGATTAACAAGAGACCCTGAAATAAGATTTTTACCTAGCGGAACTCAGGTTACTACTTTTTCAATTGCAGTGAATAGAAGATACAAAGCTGGTGAAGACTGGAGAGAAGAAACTTATTACTTTGATATTGAGACTTTTGGAAATTTAGCTGAAAGACTGGGAAGACAGTTAAATAAAGGAACTCAGATTTTAGTAGAAGGCCAGTTAAGACAGGATAGATGGGAAACTTCTTCTGGTGAAAAAAGAAGTAAAATTAAGGTTGTAGCTGACAAGGTTAATCTAATAGGTGGTATGCCAAGAGACCAACAGCAATCAGCAACTACAATGAGTGAAGAAGCCCCTTTAGATTTACCTGAAGAAATAGATGATGCTTTAGATACTGATGAAGATGTTCCATTTTAATTTAAGAAATTAAGGAGGTAATAAAATTGGCAGATAATAATCAACAGGCACAACAACAAACACAGCAAAAACCATTTTTCCAAAAAAGAAAAAAATACTGCAAATTCTGTGCAGAAAGAAAAGAACCTAATTACAAAGATTTAGAAATGTTAAAGCAGTTTATTTCTGAAAGAGGAAAAATTGTTCCAAGGAGAATTTCAGGAACTTGTGGAAAACATCAAAGAAAGCTTGCCAGAGAAATCAAAAAAGCTAGACAGTTAGCACTTCTACCATATGTAATTATGTAAGGAGGTTGAAAGTAGATGAAGGTTATACTTGTTAAGGATGTAGAAGGTTGGGGAACTTTAGGTGATATTATAGATGTAAAACCTGGATTTGCTAGAAATTACCTTATACCAAAAGGATTGGCTTATCCTGCAACAGAAAACTATGTTAAGCATGTTCAAGATATATTAAGGCAAAAACAAAGAAAGTTAGAAAGAGAAAAAGAGAAAGCTCAAGAAGTGGCTCAAAAAATAGATGGTTTAGAGCTAGAAATTAAAAGACCTGTTGGACCTACTGGAAAAATGTATGGTTCTGTATCTTCAACAGATATTGCAGAGGCTATAAAGGAAAAGGCAGGAGTTGAAATAGAAAAGAAAAAAATTATGCTTAGAAATCCAATTAGAGCAATGGGAACTTTTAATGTAGTTATTAGACTTCATCCTGAAGTTTCAGCAAAAATCAAAGTTAATGTAATTCCAGAAGAAGAAACAGCTTAAACTTTTTCTATATTGAGGGGAATTTCCCCTCATTTTATTTCTATTGCAAATTTTGTAAATTTACTCAATATTAATCTTAGTAAATCCTTTGAGGATTTTAAAAATTTATGTACTGGATAGCACAATTTCCCTTAATGCTTGAATAAATAGTGGATGAGTTTTTAATGTAGGAATCCTTATATAGTTTTTTATTCCTAACTCTTTTGCTAAATTTCCATATTGATAATCTAGCTCATATAAAGTTTCTGAGTGCTCCGAAACAAATGAAACAGGAATAACTACTAAATTTTTTATACCTTTTTGTGCTAATTCTTTTATTAGATTTTCAGTCATAGGTTCTAGCCATTTTACAGGTCCTATTTTACTTTGATAAGCTAGTTTATATTTCACATCTGGGAAATGCTCCATTATTAACTTTACAGTTTTTTCCGTTTGGTCTTTATATGGGTCCCCTTCTAAAATAACCTTTTCTGGTAAAGAATGAGCAGAAAATAAAAAGAAATAATCTTGATAATTTTGTGGAAGATTTTCTTTTATATTTTCTACCATTGCTTTTATATATGTTGGATGGTCGTGAAAGTCGTTTATTTTTATAACTGGAATATTTTTACCAAATTTTTTATACTGCCTGAAAAATTCATTAAATGATGAACCAGTAGTTGTTTTGCTGTATTGTGGATATAACGGTAATAAAATTATTTTTTCTATTTCATCTTTAAATAGTTCTTCTAAAGCTTCATCTGTAAAAGGGTGCCAGTATCTCATTGCAACTACAACTTTGTATTTATCTCCTAGAGCCTCTTGCAGAGCATTTGCTTGAGCCAGTGTTTGCTCCTTTTGAGGAGATTTTCCTCCCATATATTCATAATATTCTCTTGTTTTTTTAGCTCTTATCTTTGAAATTAGGTAAGCAACTGGCTTTTGAATTAATCTAGGGATTTGTATTATATCGTGGTCAGAAAATAGGTTGTATAAAAAGGGCTGAATAGCGTCTAAACTATCAGGCCCTCCCATATTCATTAAAATTACACCGATTTTTTTCATATTTTCCTCACTCTACTACTTTTTTGCATAATTTCAAGAGCAAGTCTTCCTGGTTTTATTGATGGTATCATTTGATTGTCTTCAAAATTTAAAAAACTGTCTTTTACTTCTACAATGTTGTTTATAAGGTATAAATACTTTTCGTTTAGAAATTTAACTGCTTTTATATCTTCCTCTGTTAAATCAATAAAGAATGCTCCAAAATTTAGCCCTCTTTTTTTACTAATTGCCATCACAAAAAATAAATTTAGTTCTCCATACTGGTAAATTTTCATCTCATCAAAAAACTCTATATTTTGTAAACTCTGGATAAGTTTAAAATCTTCTCTTGGTGTTTCAAATGCCATTCCCAGTTCATTACTCTCTATTTTATAGAATAGGGCTTTTTCTGATATAAGCTGGTTTATTTTTTCTACAATTTTGAATCTTTGGTTAAATGGATGATGTATTAAATAGTCAAAGATAAAATCTTGGGCTTTATAGAAGCTAAATCTTAAGTCTTCCCAGTCTTTAACTCTTCTTTCTTTAACATCGTGAAGGAAGAATTTTCTAATATTTTCATCAGTAATACGGATAGCTATGTTTTTACTTTTAAAATCTATATCTAACTGAACATCTAAATAATCACTAATAATAGGATTATGTTTGAAATTTTCTTTAAAATCTTGCCAAATTTCTTTAATTCTCCTTGTTATAGGACTTTCTATAAATACAACTGCATTATATTTTCTGTGTGCTGTGCCTGCTGTTGCAAAGTAAGTATATAGTCTGTTTAAATCTTCCCAAAGACTTCCTAATTTTGTCTCTCTATATTTAACATCAAAATACTCTAATTCCCAGTCTTCTCTATTAACGAAAATGTTATATTCATTTATATCCCAGTAGTTATAAAAATATATTTCTATTGGCTCATCTTTTATTTCTTCATAAATAGAAATTAGCTTATCTTTTGTTACATCTTGATATGATAAATCTATGTATCCTAACGATAATCCTAAACTAACAGTTTCTAATATATTTTTAGGCATAAAGTTGATTCTGTCTGTTGTAATGCTTATTCCAATGTTTTTGCTTATTGTAAAATGTGGAGCTAAAGTGTTAGCTATCTGATTTACACAGTCTTGATATAAGTATCCCTCAAAAACTTCGTTTTGCTTTGCTCTGTATTTTTCTATACTATCTTCAACAATTTTCACATAAGATTTTATAGGTTCATCTTTGTCTTCTGTTTTTATAAAATCAAATGAATGCATACTTTCTAGTGATAACATATTTATTTTAAATTCATCTTTATCTACAATTCTTATAGATTTTTCTTGAGGAGTTTTTAACAATTTAAAAATATCTATATGATTAGCCATTTTTTCTTACCTCAAGTAAACTTTCAAAGTTATGTATATATCAAAATACGAAGTAGTTTTATGAATTTGCTTATATAATGGTAGAATAATCTAAAAAAAGCAAGTCCTAAAGGTATCTAGATGAAAATAGACAGTCTTATTATAGATTTAGATGGGGTTTTAACAAAAGATAAAGCTTTGACTCCCTTTGAAGATGCTGGATACTTTATTGATTATCTAAATGAGAAAAATATCCCTTATAAAATAGCTACGAATAATACTTTATATTCTCCTGAAAATCTTGAAAAAAAATTAAGAAAAAATGGAATAGGTATTAGAGAAAACTCTCTTATAACTCCCTTGTTTGTAGCTCCAAGGTATATGAAAAATAATAATATAAAAGATATTTTTGTTATTGGTTCAGATGAGCTAGTTAAATTTTTCGAAAATCAAGCTTTTAACATAAAAAATAATCCTGATGTTGATGTAGTTGTGATAGGGCAAGATAAAAGTTTAAATTTTGAAAAACTTAAAATAGCTACTTCTGCAGTAAAACAAAATGGAGCTAAAATTTTAGCTTTAAATGCAAACTTAATAACAAAAGATGATGATGGGCTTGTTTTCCCTGGGGTGGGGTCAGTTGCTCAAATGCTTGCTTATGCTACTAAAACAAACTGGATACACTTTGGTAAAAATAGTGAAGAATACAACAAGCAGTTATTTAAAGATTTTAAAAATATATCTAATCTAGCAGTAATTAGTGATGACATATTTACAGATTTAATACCATTTTCAAAACTTGGATTAAAAACTATATTTATAACTACAGGTAAGTATAAGAAGGAAGATATACCTGAAGATTTTAAGCCAGATTATATAGTGGATTCTTTAAGGGAAATAATTCTAGGGGGAATATTATGAATAAAAAATTAATTTCTGTATCAGTAATTATTGTTGTAGCTCTAATTTTATTGGGATACATAGGGATAAAAATCTATGGAGCAAAAAAGGTTGAAAAAGGTTTTAGGGAATTTATGGAAAAAACCACTTTTGGGGAGTTTTATAATGTTGATGTAGAAAGCTTTGATTATGACCCATTCTCTAGAGAATATATATTAAAAGGCGTTAATGTCAAACCTAAAATACCAGATTTTAAAGGTGATGAATTTACTGCTGAAGAAATTAGAATTAAATTTGAAGAACTAAAAAAAGGATTTACTTTCGCTTTTAGGGTTAAAAATTCAAAATCGAAGTTTGGAGATAAAATAGTTCAACAGGATTATTCACTATTAGCAAAACTCGAAGATGAAGAATTGGAGGTAAAAAATGAAACTAATGTAAAAGGTTATTTTAATGTTAAATATGAAATGAAGTTAGATAATTTCGACAGGAAAATATTTCCTCTCATAGCTAAAATCTACAGAAAATTACTTTTAAATACAGCAACATATAAATATGGGAATAGCTATCCTTTCCTTTTAAGAGATGAAGATTTTATGTTACTAATAAGTAAAGTAATGGCTATAGTCCCAAAGTATATAGAATTTGAATATGAAGAGAAAGGTTTTTCTGAAGTTTTATTAGATGAGTTAGCTAAACAAACAGGTAAGGATAAAGAGGCTTTAAGGAAAGAAATATTGAAAGATATAGAAAGAGAACTTCAAAAAGAAAAAAATGAAAATGCAAAGGAATTCCTCGAAGCTATAGCTTATTTTATTGAGAATAAAAAAGGGAAAATAGAAGTAGAATTAAAAAATAAAGAAGATTTATCTGTTCAAGATTTATTAGCAATAGTAATAGCTAACAAAGAGAAAACCAGTGATGAATTTATCAACAAATTAGCAAAAAAAATAGAATTTAAAGTTGAGTTTAAAAATAAATGATAAGAAAATTAAAAATTTACGCTGAACTTGTAAAGTTTGAACATACAATATTTGCTCTCCCTTTTGCTATAGCTTCCGTTTTTATTGTATATAAAGGTTTACCAGAAATTGAAAAATTGTTTTGGATAATTATAGCTTTAGTTGCAGGTAGAACTGCTGGAATGGCCTTCAATAGGTTTTTTGACCTTCCTTTTGATAAATTAAATCCTCGTTCTCAAAACTGGGCTTCTGTAAAAGGT
>WFXI01000318.1 GCA_015490675.1 Hydrogenothermaceae bacterium | reverse complement strand
TGTACCATTGAAGTTGGAGATAGAAGTTGTGTTAATGATACATCTATTTTTCTTTCTCTCCTATAGTCTTTAGGCAAGTTTCTTTTAAATACTGGAAACCACCTGTCGAAAGATTGAGAAAAACCAATACCAAGAATTGTGTTTTGCTCATTAAATTGTTTAACAAAATTTCCAAATATTGAACGACCTTCATAGTCATTTTCTATAGAGTAATATCCACCAAGAGTTATAGAAAAACTTTCACCTTCATACCCTCCATATAATGAACCTGCATATCTAACATCATCAAATGTATTTCTAGGAGAGGCTCCTGTAACAGTATCTACTAAATATGTTCTACCCCCATTTCTTATGCTTGCAGAAGAAATAGCATCTATTCTAGTTTTAATTCCAAGAAAAAACTTCTGGGTTAATTTTTTTAAAAATTCAAAGGTTGGAGAGTATACTTGAACATCACCATTATCAAAGTATGTATTAAATCCAACAGCTACTTCATCTTTTATTTCTGATGCAAATCCTTTAGTAAATGGTAAAAATACTAATATTGTTGCAAATATTCTCCTTATTATCTGCATCCACATCCTCCTTGAAATGAACTTTCTCCCCCTGCAGATGCTTCTCTTATAAGAAAAATATGCCCTTCCTGCTCAGCTCTAGATGAAATAGGGTCAAATCTCATTTTTTCTTGTGCAAAATATTCTCTTTCATATGGCATGACCCTTACTAACTTTTCACTACATGAAGAAAGAAGCATAAGAATTACTAAAGGAATTAAAGTAACTATTTTTTTCATTTCACTCCCCTATTGCTTTTTCTATCGCAGACTTTAATATTCCTATATTTCTTTCTGTAAAGCTACCTATAAAAATTTTTATCAACCTACCATCCTTATCTATTAAGTAAGAAGAAGGCATACCTCTAGGTTTATAAATCTTTGCAAGCGTTTTGTTTTTATCCCACAATACTATAAAAGGAGTTTTTATCCCTGTTTTTTTCTCTACTTTCTTCAAAAATCTAATAGCTTTTTCTTTATTACTATCTATACTAATTGCAACAATAATAAAATCCTTTCCTTCCAACTCTTTTTGTAGCCTATAAAATTCTGGCATCTCAGCTTTACATCCTGTACACCAACTAGCCCAAAGATTAAGTAGAACAATTTTTCCTTTAAAATCTTTCATTGTATAAGTTTTTCCTGTGAAAATATCTGGAAGACTAAAGTCTGGTACAGGTTGACCGATTTTTACGATAGCAAAGGATTGAATTGAAAACATAAGCGTAAGAATGTAAATAATAGTCAGTTTTCTCATATTTTATAAACCTCCTATTTACATAAATTTGAACTTATGTTTGGAAAAATTACTCCGGGAGCTCCACCTTTTGGTTTTACAGAATGGCAAGAATTACATGAATATCTATTAGATGAGTCATAAGGGTTATTAATATCATAATATTCAGATTTAAAACTATGCGGAGTATTGCTTACAGCTATAACATTATTATTCTCATCTGTTATTTGGATAAAAAACTCTCCTTGTAAATTTGGAAGTTTCCTAGCTAATATGAAAATATTTCCTTTTCCTTTATAACCTTTACTTGTTAAGTCTTCATAATCTGCAGAATTAATCACATTTGAAGGATTTGTTGCATCAATGAACTTTACTTTTAAATTTCCACCACAGAGGCTATTAATATCATCAACATTATTTATATCTAACCCTTTAAATACAGTTCCTCCAACGGTTAAATGTTTTTCTAGCTCCAAATCATAGTTATGACATGCTAAACAATCTCTACCTGGCATATGCATTCCCTGAGATGTTAAATCATATGTATCTTCACCACAAGAAAAGAAAAATATAGATAAAAAGAGCTGTAAAAATAAGTAATACTTAATTTTCATACCTACCTCCATAATAGTCATAACTAACTATTCTTCCTGGAGCTCCATTCCTACCTTCTGAAGTATGACAACTATTACAATCCACATGTGATGGTTTGTGATATGTTAAAGCAGAATTTACCAAATTCCCCCTATTGTCATAAACCTGTGGCAAAAATGGCTGAGATATGCCCTTATTAAGGTAAAAATTTCCTATACCAGCCCCAATATTAGCTTTATAAGAACCATATTCTGTTTTCAATACAACATAATGATACAAAGATGCACTATTAACATCTCCATCCTGTGCATCTATGCTATTAAATATAGTTCCACCTATATTAAATAATTCATCCTCGTCCTTCTCATAATACTTTTCTTCTTCATATTCATAATCAAAAACTCCAGCATCTGGACTATGACACTGGCTACAAGATACTCCTTGATAATGAAAACCTAAATAATATTCATTTTCATCCTCATCTTCATCAGAAAAAAACTCTTCTGTTCCACACGAAACAAATATAAAGATAAAGAAAAGAAAGGAGGTAATCTTCTTTAAATCTTCCAACACTTAGTTATTACCTCCATATGAAAATCAAAATCTAATACACTAATTATTAGGAGCTCCTTGGTTTATCCAATTAAGTATCGTATTGTATTCAACAGAATTTTCTGCAAATATTTGACCACCGCTATGTGACACTGAATTTGTAGCTTTTAACAATAGCAGAGAATTTTGCGGGGTATTAGTATCTATAAATGAGTTATATCCTTGTGTAGATGGTTGATTTTGGATTATAGCAATATATGCTTCATTAGCATTAGCAAACACTAATCCTGTATTACTTGCTGAACCAGTTGGATTATGGCAACTTTGACATTTTGTCTCTAGTATCGGATATACATCTGCTGAAAAACTAGTTAACTGATTATCAACCTGTGTGTTATCTTCTGGATTCATTTGATTATAGAAATAGTTTACAATTCTACCAGGAGCTCCGTCTGTTCCCTGAGCAGTGTGACATCTATTACAATCAAATCTAGTATTACTATGTGTATAACCATTTGTTTCATTTACAACATTTCCATTTCTATCTAGAACCTCAACTTTATACTTTACACCATCTGGAATATTAGGATTTGCCCAAAAGTTTCCTGTTCCCGCTCCTATATTAGCTTTACTTAAAGCAATTGTCCCATCCTCTAGTATAAGCCTAACTGAATGATAAGCTGCTGCATTATTAACATCTCCATCCTGTGCATCTATTATTTGAAAAACAGTTCCTCCCATCTTGAAAGCGTATTCTCCACTACTATGGCATTGAGCACATGATTGACCCTGATAGTGAAAACCTATTGGGCCTTCTGCATAATCATCATCGTCATCACCACATGAAAATAGTAAAGTACTTATGAGAAAAATAGAACCGAAAAGTAACTTCCTTTTCATTTTTTTGCCTCCTATTTTAATTTCTTTAGTTATTAATAGCTCCCTGCTCTATCCAAGTAAGAATAGCTTTGTATTCTGTGGAGTTTATAGTTAAAACCTGTCCTCCTCCATGGGATAAATTTCCTATAGCTTTTTCTAATAATAATGAATTTGGCGGATTTGTTTTATCTATAAATGATGTATATCCGGAAGTTGCTGGTGCTGTGCTTATTATATTGTTATATGTAGTAGTTGCATCATCATCAATTTTTAAGTTTCCATTATTACTTGTAGTTCCATGGCAACTTTGACAATTTGATCTTAATATCGGATGTATATCTGCTGAAAAACTAACTAACTGATTATCTGTTTGTGTATTATTTGCATTATCTATATTTTCTACTGTTATAGTAACCGTTTTACTAGTAGTGTTACCTTGATTATCTACTGCTATACATGTAGCTGTAAATGTTCCTGTTGTATCATATGTATACAAGGCTATACCTGTTGTATTTCTTGTATCTATAACATTGTCTGAGTTAAAATCAAATCTATATTCAGTTATACCTCCATCTTCATCGTAAGCAAAACATTTAAAACTTACCTCTAATGGAGGTTGTCCAGAGTTTGGAGTAGCAGTAAACGAAGATATAATAGGTATTCCATTTGTTGTATTTGTATTATTATTACCCAATATATCGTAAATATCGTAATTTACTATTCTTCCTGGAGCACCTCCTGTTCCTTCTGCTGTGTGACAACTATTACAATCTAACCTTGTATTGTCATGAGTATACCCATTTGTAGCGTTTGCAACATTGCCACTTGGGTCAATAACTTCTACTTTAAATTTAACTCCGTCTGGAATTATAGCATTTGTCCAAAAATTCCCTGTTCCATTTCCTACATAAGTTTTAAATACAGTACCATTCTCCAAGGATAACTTTACCCAGTAGTAAGCAGCAGCCTTAGTTATATCTAGGTCTTGAGCTTTTAGGTCAGAAAAAATTGTTCCTCCAATATTAAAAGAATATTCTAGAGCTTCATTATCATAGGCTGTCGTTGAATTAGGACTATGACATTTTGCACAAGAAACACCCTGATAATGTATTCCAAGAGCATATTCGTTATACTCATCATCATATTCATCATTTTCATAGTCTTCGTAATATTCGTTTCTTTCGTATTCTTCATCACGATAACTAATATTATTACTATAGCCACTATCTGGGGTAGTAACAGGTGTATTATTATCATCTGTATTTGTCAAAGTATCAATCTCTCCACACGAAAATAGTACTGTTAATGGCAATAAAGATGTTAATAATAAAGTTCTTTTTTTCAATTTTCTAAACCTCCTTTTTTGTATTTTTTTTGAGGAGATTTAGCAAGAACTGTACCAAAATTAAGATTTTTTTAATTTATATTTTTTTATCATACGGTATATTTCTGCCCGTGTTTTACCAGACAACTTTGAAGCTCTAGAAATATTCCAATTTGTAAATTCTAAAAGTTTTTTAAAATAGTTCTTCTCAAATTCTTCTTTTAATTCTTTAAAAGGTTTTATTTCAATTTTTCCATCATTTATGTATGATTTTGATACATTGAAATTATCAAAAATAATGTTATTAATAAATGGTTTATCTTCTATTAGTATCGTTCTTTCTATAACTCCTTCAAGTTCTCTAATATTTCCTGGCCAATCATAGTCTAATAGTTGCCTTATTGCTTTTTCAGAAAGTTTTTTTTCAGGAATGTCGTATTTTAAAGATAATTTTTTCACAAAAAATTTTGCAAGAGGAACTATATCTTCTCTCCTCTCTCTTAGAGGAGGTAAATGAAAATGTATAGTATTTATTCTATAGTATAAATCTTCCCTAAACTTTCCTTCTTTGACAAGTTGAAATAAATCTCTATTAGTAGCCGAAATAATTCTAATATCCACTGTCTTTGGCTTAGTATCTCCTATGGGTATAAATTCTTTATGCTGAATAAGTCTTAACAGTTTTACCTGTAAGCTTAACGAAAGTTCTCCTATTTCATCTAGAAAAAGAGTTCCTCCTTCTGTCTGCTCTACAATACCTTTTTTATCTGAAGTTGCTCCTGTAAAAGCACCCTTTTTATAACCAAAAAGTTCACTTTCAAGTAGTTCTGCGGGAATAGCTCCACAATTTATAGCTATAAAAGGTTTATCCGTCCTTTTACTATGCTTGTGTATAAATTTTGCTAAAACTTCTTTGCCTGTTCCACTTTCTCCTGTTATTAAAATATTCGTATCAAAAGGAGCTACTTTCTTCGCCTTGTCCAATATAGATTTCATCAAAGAATTTTCTGTAATTATCTCATCTTGAATTACCTGACGAAGCTTTCTATTTTCCTCTTTTAGATTTTTATGCTCTAAAGCCTGTTTTATAACAAGTCTTAATTCATCATAGTTAATTGGTTTTGTTATGTAATGATAAGCTCCCAGTTTCATAGCTTCTACTGCATCTTCTATACTTCCAAAACCTGTCATTACTATTGCTTGAATGTTTTCATTAAACTCTTTTATATGCTTTAAAACTTCTAGTCCATCTAGTTGAGGCATATTTTTATCAATTATTGCAAGGTCTATATTTTCAGATGAAACAATATTTAATGCTTCTAGAGGAGAACTTGTGGTTAAGACTTTATAATCTTCTATTTTAGAAAGTTTTGCTTTCATTAAAACCAGTAGCTCATCATCATCATCTATTATCAAAATTTTTTTTCTTTTTATCATCAATATATACCTCTGTATCAAAATCAAACAATTTGAGTATAAAAATAATACACTCAATGTAAAATTTTTCAATTTTTGATGAAGGTTGCTTTATAAGTAACACTGCTTTTTTATGATTAATTATAAGCCTAGATTCAGGTAATTTATCCAGAATTTCTATAATTAATTTAAATAGGTTTATATCTATAAAAACTTCTTTAGGTTTTATGCTTACTTTTTCTGATATACCACAGATTTCTGTTGAGTTAATTTTTTCTATCTTTAGATTATATTTTCCCTGAGATAATTTCTCTATGCTAAGGATTAAATCTAAAAGTGTCTTTAAATTTCTTAAAGAGTTTTTACATATGTCTAATACTTCAGTAAAATTATTGTCCAACTCGTCCTCTACTAGGTCTAAGGCAGTTTCTATCTTAAAAATTAACCCATTTATATCGTGCTTTAAATCATAAAAGTTAGGTTTTTCTTTCATTTTTTAACCTATTTATCATTAAAGTTCCACAACCACCTATTTTTCTTGTTCTATATTTATTTGAGAGAGTAACTTTAACCCCCTTTGATTTTAGATATAAAAATGCATTTTCGTATTCTTCATCGGTAGTGGTTTTATAGTTTATTCCTTCTATCTCATTGTATTTAAGCAAAGAAATAGAAACTTCTAAACTTTTTGCAATCTCTACAAGTTTGTCTAGTTCTTCTTTTGTATCATTTTCTCCTGAGATGAGCAGGTAAGCTATGCTATAAAGCTTTTTCTTTCTCTTTGAAAGGGTTTTTAAATGATTTTCAAATATAGATAGTATTTTTTCAATAGGCTCATTATAAGGAATTAATTGTTTTCTTTTTTCTTCAAAAACTGCGTGTAAAGATAATGTTATACCATTGTGAGGTAGTTTCAGTAATTTTTCAAAGTTCTTTGTTGGAAAACCTGTTGTATAGAAGCTAACTTTTAATCCTTTTT
>WFXI01000317.1 GCA_015490675.1 Hydrogenothermaceae bacterium | reverse complement strand
TTATGTATGCAATTTTATCAGCAATTCTAACAATCTCACCTTCTAAGGTTTTTGGCATATTAAGTTCATTTGAAATAAGAGGAGATTTACCTTTACTATGTTTAACTATTCCATCTTTTGTTTCTCTTGTTAAGTTTAATCCTTTCCCCTTATTCTCTAATTTTTCAACAACTCTTAACGAATGCCTAGAATGGTGATAACTTCCACTTTCTTTTAGTATAAACTCCCCTGCATGCCCAAAAGGAGTGTGTCCAAGGTCGTGCCCAAATGCTATTGCTTCTGTTAAATCTTCATTTAATCTTAAAGCTCTTGCAATAGTTCTTGCAATTTGAGAAACTTCTAAAGTATGGGTTAATCTAGTTCTATAATGGTCTCCTTCTGGAGAAATAAAAACCTGAGTTTTATGCTTTAATCTTCTAAAAGCTTTACTGTGAAGAATTCTATCCCTATCTCTTTGAAACTTAGTTCTAAAAGGACATTCTTCTTCTTGTTTATCTCTTGTAGCTTCCTTGCTTTTAGAAGCTTTAGGATTTAATATTTCGTATTCTAGTTTTTCTAAAGTTTCTCTTATACTCATAAGGATTAAATATATACATCTACTTTATAATTGACAAGCTTTTGTTAGAAATGCTAATTTAACTAAAAAAATTTATATCTGGTAAATAATGGACACAGTATTAGAAAAACTAAAAAAACTTTGCGAAATAAATAATATCCATCTATCTTCAAGTCAATTAGAACTTTTTGATGTTTATTTAAAAATGTATTTAAAGTGGAACAAAGTTCATAATTTATCTTCTATTAGGAAGAAAGAAGAAGTCGTTATTAAACATTTTTTTGATAGTCTAACTTTAGTAAAACTTTTTGAAGAAAAAAAGATTGATATAAATAATAAAGAAATTGCTGACCTTGGAACAGGAGGAGGTTTCCCAGGAGTTCCATTAAAAATATACTATGGTGAAAAAATTAAACTTTACCTAATAGAGGCAGTTCAAAAAAAATGTATTTTCCTTGAAATGCTTAGAAGAGAACTAAATTTAGAATATGAAGTTTTATGTGATAGGTCTGAAAATATAAATGAAAAATTTGATATAGTTGTGAGCAGAGCAACAGGTGAAACTTTTGATGTTTTAAAATGGGGTAAAGATATTTTAAAAACTGGTGGATATTTAATAATAATGAAAGCAAAGAAAGTTGAAGAAGAATTAAAACCTTTTACTGTATCTTTAAATTTCAAAAACTATCCAGAAAGAAAATTTATAGTCATAAAGAAAAACTAATGGAAAGACTAAACAAATTCATTGCTTCTACAGGATACTGTTCTAGAAGAAAAGCAGATGAGCTTATCAGACAAGGAAAAGTTAAGGTTAATGGTAAAACTATAACTGAGCTTGGGACAAAAATAGACCCAAATAAAGATAAAGTTGAAGTAGAAGGTAAAATATTAAAAAAACCTGAAGAGAAATTATATTACAAGCTTTATAAACCTGTTGGTTATTTAACAGCACTAGGCAAAGATAAATTTGGAAGAAAAACATTAACAGACCTTTTTGAAGAAATTGGATTTAAGAAGAAAGTCTTTCCTGCAGGAAGACTAGATTACAACTCTGAAGGTCTTTTAATATTAACAAACGATGGTGATTTTGCTCAAAAACTTATGCATCCCAAAAATAAAATTCCTAAAACCTATATTGTAGAAGTATTTGGTAGAGTAAATGCAAAAACTTTTAATAAAATGAAAAAGGGAATAAAACTTGAAGATGTATTTTTAAAACCTGACGATATAAAAATACTAAAAAAAACTCAAACAACTACAATTTTTGAAATAACCATTCATAGTGGACAAAAGAGAGTTTTAAGGAGATTTTTTAAAAAATTTGGATTTCCTGTTAAAAAACTAAAAAGGATAGCTATTGGAAATATAAAACTTGGTAATTTAAAAGAAAAACAAATTGAAAGAATAAATCCCCCACCAAAATGGCAGGGGAAGTAATTTATTAATTAGATATCGTAGTAAAGTTCAAATTCTTTTGGATGTGGAACAAGTCTAATTGCATCAACTTCTTCTTGTTTAGTTTCAATCCACATATTGATAAAGTCTTCGTCCATTACTCCGCCTTTGAGTAAGAAGTCCATATCTTCTTTTAATGCATCAATAGCTTCTTGTAATGATGCAGGCATTGATGGAACATTTGCTAATTCTTCAGGTGGTAAAGAGTATATATCTTTATCTAATGGTTCCCCTGGATGGATTTTATTTTCAATTCCATCAATTGCTGCCATTAATAATGCTGTAAATGCTAAGTATGGGTTAGATGATGCATCTGGGAATCTACACTCAATTCTTTTAGCTTTTGGAGATTGTGAACCCATAGGTATTCTTATAGCAGCAGACCTATTTCTTGCTGAATAAGCAAGTTTTACTGGTGCTTCAAATCCTGGAACAAGTCTGTGGTAAGAGTTAGTTGTTGGGTTTGTAAATGCTGCAATCGCTTTTCCGTGTTTGATAATTCCACCTATTGCATAAAGTGCAGTTTCAGATAATCCTGCATATCCATCTCCTGCAAATTGATTTTCACCATTTTTCCAAATAGAGAAGTGTGTATGCATTCCAGAACCGTTGTCCCCTGCAATTGGTTTAGGTAAGAAAGTTACATATTTTCCGTGTCTGTATCCTACATTTTTGAGCACATATTTGTATTTTAATACATTGTCTCCAGTTGTAATAAGGTCAGAAAATCTAAAGTTAATCTCACCCTGTCCTGCAGTTCCAACTTCGTGGTGTTCTCTTTCTACAGTAATTCCAACTTCTTCTAAAGTTTTTACCATATCCATTCTAATTGCAGCCATTTTGTCTAATGGTGGAACTGGGAAGTATCCTCTTTTGTAAGGTGTTTTATATCCAAGGTTAGGCATTTCTTCTCTAGCAGTATTCCACCAACCTTCAATAGAATCTACTTCGTAATAAGCAATGTTTGGTCCATTTACAAACTTAATATCATCAAAGATAAAGAATTCTGCTTCTGGTCCAAAGTAAGCAATATCTCCAATTCCTGTTGATTTTAAGAATTCTATTGCTTTTTTAGCAATTTGTCTTGGGTCTCTGTTGTAAGGCTCTTTAGTAATTGGGTCAATTACATCACAAACTAAAGAAATAGTAGGTTCTTCTATGAATGGGTCGATGAATGCAGATTTAGGGTCAGGGATTAAAAGCATATCTGATTCGTTAATTCCTTTCCATCCTCTAATTGAAGAACCGTCAAATGGAACACCATCTTCAAAAGTTTCCGCTGAAAATTCGTGAGCTGGGATAGTTAGGTGTTGCCATTGACCAAATGGGTCAGAGAATTTTAAGTCAATAAAAGCAATCCCCTTCTCAGAAATTACCCTCATTACATCGTCAGGTGTTTGACATTGAATCATTGCCATTCCACATACCTCCTTTTAATTTAAAATCTAAGTTTTATTTAATGAAATTTATATGCCAGTTACACATAAAAGCTTTATTTCTCCATATTCTTAACAAAACTGGATAACTTAAATTACAAAAATGTAATTACAAATTTGTATATTTTATATAGCTTCTGTTCCTCTTTCCCCTGTTCTAATTCTTATTGCGTCTTCTACAGGAATTATAAATATTTTTCCATCACCAATTCTTCCAGTTCTCGCAGCATTAGAAATTACTTCTACAACTTTTTCTACAATTTCATCATCCACAACTACTTCAATTTTTAGTTTTGGTAAGAAATCAATAACATATTCTGCTCCTCTGTAAAGTTCAGTATGCCCCTTTTGCTTACCAAAACCTTTCACTTCAGAAACAGTCATACCATAAACACCAATTTCTGTTAATGCGTCTTTTACTTCCTCTAGTTTGAAAGGTTTTATTATTGCCTCTACTTTTTTCATTATGTAAGCCCTCCTTATGTATTTAAATCAAACATTACTGTTTTTATTTCTGTGTAATCTTCTATAGCAAATTTAGGGCCTTCTCTGCCTATCCCACTTCCTTTTACACCACCATAAGGCATATGGTCAGCCCTAAATGTAGGTATGTCGTTTATTATAACACCTCCAACCTGTGCATTTTCAATAAATTTCCAGGCATTTTTTATATTATTTGTAAATACTCCAACTTGAAGTCCATAATTTGATTTATTTACAAGCTTTAAAGCTTCATCTATATCTTTAAATCTTTTTACAGTAACAACTGGAGCAAATGCCTCTTCATAGAACAGCTTTGCATCTTCTGGAATATCAGACACTATAGTTGGTTTAAATACTGTTTTACATTCTGCACATTCTCCTCCTTTGACAACCTTAGCTCCCTTTTGAACTGCTTCCTGTATCCAGGATTGTATTCTATTTACTTCATCTACCGCTATTATTGGTCCCACATCTGTTTCTTCATTCATCGGGTCACCAAATTTAAGCTTTGAAACTTCTTCTTCTAATAGTTTTTGGAATTTATCTGCAACTTTTTCGTGAACTAAAATCCTTTGAACTGAAATACAAACCTGACCTGCTACAGCAAAACCTCCTAAAACTGCTTTTTTTGCTGCAATCTCTAAGTTTGCATCTTCATCAACAACAACAGCAGAGTTAGAGCCCAGTTCCATAACTAATTTTTTTAGCCCTGCCTGTTTTGCAATTATTTCTCCTACTTTCAAACTTCCTGTAAATGAAACTACCCTAACATCAGGATGTGTAGTCATAGCTTGTCCCACATCTGCAAATCCAGGGATAACAGAAACAGCTTCTGCTGGAACCCCAGCTTCTAAAAACAATTCACAAAGCATTATTGGAGAAATAGGAGTTCTTTCTGAAGGTTTTAATATAAATGGACAACCTGCAGCTATTGCTGGAGCTATTTTGTGTGCTGTAAGATTTAATGGAAAATTAAATGGAGTTATACACGCAGCTATTCCTGCAGGCTCTCTAAAGTAAAAACCTCTTTTCCCAACACCATTAGGAGATGCATCTATTGGTAAATATTCTCCACCTATTCTTTTAGCTTCCTCTGCTGAAAATGTGATTGTGTTTATAGCCCTTTGAACTTCTGTTCTTGCTTCTCTTATTGTTTTACCTACTTCATAAACAATTGCTTTTGCAAAATCTTCCTGTCTTTCCTCTAAAAAATTGGCTACTTTTAATAAGATTTTATATTTTTCATAAGCTGTAAGTTCTTTTAATTTTTTTAAACCTATTTTTGCTTTTTCTACTGCCTTTTCTACATCTTCAGGACTTCCTTTTGGAACTTCTCCAATTTTTTCCTGAGTATAAGGATAAATAACATCTATTTTTTCTTCTTTTTCTACAGGCTGTCCTCCAACATAAAACGGTAATTTATACATTGACTTTTCCTCTTTTTTTATTTTGTCAAAAATATATTTACTTGTTTAATATAAATCTGTCAATTCTTATACTACGCTTTAAAAAGTTTAAAAGATTTCTTTTATCAAGTAAAACTTTAGGGTCTTTAGAGATTGCAGAAAAAAGCATTTTATATCCTGTTTTAAAATCTCCAAATTTAAAGGCTACATCAGATACATGTATTTCTAAATAAGGAAGAAAATTTTTAGGGATTTTATCCTTATAAAACTCATATACTTTTAAAGTAGCTTCATAAAAAGACGAATCCTTGCTAGTCCTATTTGAATGCTCTCTTATAAATACAGTATCTATATCTAAAACTGCTAATTTTTTTCCTTCTAAAAAACTTCTTAAGTATATTTCCCAGTCTTCTCTCATCAAAAACTCTTGTTTGTATCCTAAAAAAGCTCCTTTTTTAAAAGCAGAAGCAGAAGGATATCCAATATTACCTGAAAAAATTAGTTTTTCTAGAGTAGGTAAAGTTTTTTTAGATTTTCTTATTAATTTGGAATTTTCGTCTATAAAACTTCTTGGAAAAGAATATAAAATATCAAACTCATTAAAGTATGGGAGAGTTTTTTCTATATATGTTGTATCCCATTTATCATCATAATCTAAAAAATATATGTATTCTCCAGAAGAATTTTTAACACCAAGATTTCTTGAAAATACCCTCTCTTTATTTGTTTCATTTTTTAAGTATTTTATCTTTCCTGAAGATATTAAACTTTCAAAGTTATCAAATATAACCTTTTCAGTATTATCTTTTGAAGCATCGTTGACTACAACAATTTCTATATCTTCAAAAGTTTGATTTAAAGCACTATTTATGGCCTCACTTATATACTTTTCCCCATTATAAACAGGAATTACTACACTAACTTTTGCCATTTTTATCCTTTTGCTCCAATTCCCACAAAAATAGATATTTCAAAAATGTAGAAAATAAATAACTCATAGAAACAGATAAGCCTCTTATACCATCTAAAAATCCAAGTTTTATAAAATATTGCCTAAAAAAAGCCCAAAGTGGATTTATTATAAGCTTATGAAGTTTAAATTTTTTACCATTTTTATGCATTTCTTCTGCAGAAAGTTTTGCATACTTTAAGGATTTATTAAAATGGTCATTTAAGTCTTTATAAGTGTAGTGATATAGATAGCCTTTCAACTTATCTGTTTTACCATCAATTTTTAAGTATTCGTGAATATTTCCACCTTCCCATCTAGGATTAGCATCTTTTTTAACTAACCTTAAAACCCAGTCAGGTTGCCAGATATGATTTAAAAATCTTCCTATATAATAGGTCTTTCTATTTATATAAAACCCATCTGCCTTTTTAGTTTTTATTGCATTTACAATTTCTTCTTTTAATTCTTTTGAAACAACCTCATCTGCATCTAAAAATAAAATCCAATCTTTATTGCATTTTTCCAAAGCTGAGTTTTTCTGGTCCCTAAAACCTTTCCAATCTTCAACAAAAACTTTAGCACCAAAATTTTTTGCTATTTCTACTGTCTTATCAGTTGAATGGCTATCAACTATGATTATTTCTTCTGCTATATCTCGAATAGCTTCTAATGTCCGTGGAAGATTTTCTTCTTCATTATATGTAATTATTGCAACTGATAAAGGTAATTTCATATAATTCTCTTTGAATTTTTTTTATTATTATATCGGAGAAGTCTATGAATAGAGAAATAAAAAGAAAAATTTTTCATATATTTTCAATTCTTCTACTACTTCCAATCTTATATATTTTTGGAAAATATTTTTTAGCAGCTTTAATGCTATGTTTAGCTGGAATTGTTTATCTAATAGTGAAGCTAAACATAAAAATTTTTCTAACAAAACCTTTATGGTTTTTTATAGAAAATTTAGAAAGAGAAGAAAATTTAAAAACTTTACCTGCAAAAGAAGCCTTTTCCCTTGCAATAGGTATAGCAATCGTTAGTCTATTTTTTGAAGAAAAAATAGTAGCAATTTCTATTGTATCTTTAGCCATTTATGATGGTATTGCATCTATAGTAGGAATAAAATTTGGAAAAATAAAACTGCTAAACAATAGAACATTAGAGGGAACAGTTTCAGGAATAATTGCAAATACTATAACTTTAAGTTTTATAATAAGCCCTTTAATTGGTTTAATAATATCAATTTTTGTAGCAGTTGTAGAAAATATCAGCTCTTCAAAAGAAGATAATTTTTACATTCCAGTAGCCACTGCATTTTTCAGTTGGTTTTTATTTTTATATTTGAGAAATTTTATCCCTTCTTTATAATTATTATCTAGTAATTACTAACAAGGAATTTAAATTTTATGAGGATAATTTTTCTTTTATTAGCTTTTGTATTTAGTGGTTTTGCTGTAGAAGTTAAAGTTTTTACACCAAAAAAAGAAAAAATCACCATTTATTATGAAACAGATGGATATTTAGTCGCAGATAAAAAGATAGAAGTAAAACCTGAAATTTCTGGAATAATTGAGGAAATTTTTGTAAAAGAAGGACAACTTGTAAAAAAAGACCAAAAACTTGTTAAAATAAAACAAACCCAGCTAAATTTTCAGCTAGAAAGGCAAAAATACTTAATCGAGAAACAAAAAGAAAATTTAAAATATTTAAAAACTATTTATGAAAAGAAAAAATTCCTTTATCAAAAACAATTAATAAGTGAAGATGAATTTTTACAGGCGAAAAAAAATTATCTAACAGCACTCCAAGATTTAAAAGCTTTAGAAACCCAACTAAATGAAATAAAAGACCAGTTATTAAAGGCAGTAGTTATATCTCCTTTTGACGGATATTTAGACAAAAAATATGTAAATATTGGTGATTTTGTATCTTCTACAACCAAACTATTTTATATTTATGATCCAAAAAGTATTATTTTAAGCTTTTACCTACCCCAGAGATTCTTAGAAACCATAAAAAAGTATAAAAATGTTAACTTTAAATTAAATAACAAGCTTTATGACGCAAAAATATTTTATATTTCAAACTCATTAACAAAAAATGGACTTATACACATAAAGGCCAAACCTGAGGACTTAGAATTAAGCTATGAAAATATTTATGTAAAAGTTTTATTTCCAGAAAAAATTATAGAAGGTTATATACTACCAGAATTAGCAGTTCATATGAAAAAATCTAAAGTATTTGTATATGTGGTAAAAGATAAGGTTGTTAAGATAAAACCTATAAATATAGTTTCCCAAAAATATGGAAAAATTATAACTGACACCAATTTTAATCGTAATGAAAAAATCATTCTTGAAGCCCCTTTTGATATAAAAGAAGGAATGAAGGTAGAAACTAATGGATAAAGAACAAAAAGAAATAGAGTTAAAAAAGTTAGAAATAGAAAGAGCTAAAGTTTTGGAAGGTCAAATTAGAGGGCTTATATTATTAATTATAGCTTTAGGTGGTGGACTAGCTACATTATTTGTTTATTTTGACAGATATACAAATAAAGAACTAATAATAACTATGATAGGTATAGGAACTTTTGTATTAGCATTTATTTTATGGATAGCTGTAGATTTATGGTTTAAGTTAGAAAGAATCAAGAAGAGGTGGAAATAATGGAAACTTTATTATTTGTATTTACTTGGATAATTGGAGCTATGTTAATAACAGCTTTTGGTTTAATGGCTTGGAAAACTTGGAAAACAGGAAGAGAAACAGAGGAAAATTAAATTAATGCTAAGGGCAACTATTCTAATACTTCTACTATTTACTTTTTCCTTTGCAATTACTCGAGAAGAAGTTATAAAACTTGCTGAAGAAAGAGCCAGTCAGATAAAACTATCTGAAAAAGACCTTGAGTTTGTTGAAGCACAAATTAAGGAAGTTATGAGTAATATTTATCCACATCTAGAAATTAATGGAATTTATACAAAATATGACCCAGATTACATAACAGGGTTTTCTTTAAAAAACCAGTATAGAGCCTCAATTAGTCTAAAACAAACAATTTTTGATAAATCTGTTTTTGAGAGCATAAAAATTGCAAAATTAAATAGAAAGCTACAAAAACTAATCTTAAAACAGGTAAAAAATGAAATAATATACACTGCTTTAACTTTATATGAAGATATTTTATACAAAAAACAAATTTTAGAAATTAAACAAAAAACCCTAAACTACTGGAAAAAGCAATTAGAGTTTACAGAAGAAAGCTATAAACAAGGACTGGTAAACAAATTTGAATACTTAAGAACAAAAGCCCAATATGAAAATGCAATTTCTCAAGTAGAATTAGCTAAAATTGATTACCAAAAAGCAATAGTTAATCTACAAAAATTTTTATTTTTAAACAAAGACTTAAATCCTACGGAAACCTTTAGTAAATTAAATGAAAAAATAAATAAAAACCTAGAAAAAAACCCTGAGCTTATAGTAATAAAACAAACATCTAAAATAAAGAACGAAGAAGCTAAATTTTACACAGCATCTTTATATCCAAAACTACAATTTAAAGCATCTTATGAATTTTATAATACAAGAGATTTTCCTGCATTAAATGAAGTAATTAGAAAAGGTTATGTTTTAGATTTAACTTTTAACTGGCAATTTTTTGATGGGCTAAATGCAAAAAGTAAAGCTATTCAATCAAAAATAAACTCTGCAAAAGAGAAAATAAAGTACAAAGATAAATTGGCAAATTTAGAAAAAGAATATCAAAATGCACTTTTAGACATAAAAGCATCTAAAATACAACTAAAAGCAATAAATGAAAACATAAAAGCATCTAAAGAAGCATTAAAACTAGCTACAGAAAGATATAAATATAAAGTTGGTTCAATAGTAGAAGTTTTAGAAGCACAAAAAAATTTAGAAGAGGCATATATAAATAAGTTAAATATAATCTATCAATACAATTTAGCTGTTTTAAAGATAAAAAAGTTAACAGGAGAGTTCGCTAAATGAATATATTTTTAGTTGGTTTTATGGGAAGTGGAAAATCAACTGTTGGTAAATTATTAGCGGACAAACTAAAATTAAAATTTATTGATATAGATGAAGAAATAGAAAAACAAGAACAAAAAACAATTCCACAAATCTTTAAAGAAAAAGGAGAACCTTATTTTAGAAACTTAGAAAAACAAAAAATAAAAGAGTTTAAAAATAAAGATGGATATGTAGTTTCAACTGGCGGTGGTCTTGGAGCAGATGAAGAAAATATGAAAATAATGAAACAAAATGGAATTGTTGTGTGGTTAGATGTTTCTTTAGACGAAGTTTTAAATAGGTGCAAAGGAGATACAAATAGACCCTTACTTAATCAACCTTTAGAAAACTTAAGTAATTTATATAATCAACGAAAAAAAGTATATTCCAAGGCAAATATACATATAAAAACAGATAACAAAACTCCAGAGCAAATAACAGATGAGATAATAGAAAAATGCAAATCTTTACAGGTATAGATATTGTAGAGAACAGCCGAATAGAAAAAGCAGTAAACAAACTAGGAGACAGATTTTTAAACAGGATTTATACAGAAAAAGAATTAGCTTACTGCCTAAATAAAAAAAGATATATCCAGTGTCTAGCATCTAGATTTGCAGGGAAAGAAGCTGTAATAAAAGCATTTTATCAGGCTTTTAGAGAAAAAATTTTTTTTAAACAAATAGAAATTCTCGGAAAAAATGGAGAACCTGCAGAAATTTTACTGCACTTAAACAAATCCCCATCAAATAAGTTTCAAATTAGCCTTTCCCTATCCCATGAAAATAATTATTCTGTAGCATCGGCAATAATCTTAGTTTATTAGTGCAGTTTTTTTATTGCATTTAATCTATCAAAATATATAAGAATTTTATGAAAAACATATAAAAATATAGTTCTTCTTTGAATTGGCACAATTGTTGCTTCTATGATATGTGTCATATAGGAGGAGGTTTCCCAGATGTATATGAAAAAATTTATAGCTCCAGACTTACAAACAGGCTGGATAAAAATAAATGAAGAACTTGGAGAAGATGCGATAATAATATCTGTAAAAGAAATAGGCGATGAATTTGAGATAATAGCTGCATCTGCAAATCCTTCTATAAAAGAAGAAACTAAAGAAAACTATACATTTTTAGAAAAATTAAAATCTGAATTCTCCTCCGAAAAAGACATAGAAAATTTAGAAAATCTTTTTGAAGTGGCGTTAAAACTAAAAAATACAAAAGCAGAAATAAAAAAATTTGCCTCTAAATATACATATAAAAGCTTAAACCATTTAACACAAATGGAATCAAAAACCCAGTTAATAAAAAACAAAATCTATCCTAAAAAACTACAAAGGAAATTCTTAAACATTCTAGGTGGTATAGCAACAGGTAAAACCACTACTGTTGTAAAACTCGCTGCAAATTTAAAATTCAATCAAGAAAAAAATGTAGCTATTGCATCTTTTGATTTCTTTAAAGTTGGTGGATTTGAAAACTTAAAAAAGTTCTGCGAGATAATGCAGGTTTCTTTTTTCCCTATAAAATCTGAAAAAGATTTAATTGCTTATAAAGATGATTTTGAAAACTTTGACCATGTTTTATTTGATACTCCTGGAAATCTAAAATCACTAGAAGATACAGCAAGCTTAATAAGCTTTATATCACAATCTGAAAATACAGAGAATATTCTTGTAGTTTCTTTGGATAAAAAAGATACAGTAATAGAAAGGGAAATTAGCTATTTCTCCAAATTCAACATCAACCACTGCATACTAACAAAGTATGACGAAGTGGAAGAAATGGAATTTTTAATGACATTATCAAATATTCCATACAAAGTTAGCTTTATTACTAATGGATTAAATATTCCAAGTGATATTTTCGAGCTAGAAAACTTACTTGAAAAAGTAGAGGCTTAAGATGAAAGACCAAGCTCAAACATTGAGAGAGCTTATAAAAAGTGAATACGATAATGACAATTTTCAGGTAATCACCATAACATCTGGTAAAGGTGGAGTAGGAAAAACTTCTTTTACTGTTAACTTAGCATATGCTCTTCAAAAATTAGGTAAAGAAGTCCTAATATTAGATGCAGATTTAGCTTTGGCAAATGTTGATGTTATGCTTGGTGAAAAACCTGAATATACATTATTCCATCTTTTATATGAAGAAAAGAATATCAATGAGATTATAAATACTTCAAGATATGGATTTAAGTATATACCAGCTACTTCAGGGATAGAAAAACTTGTAAACTTATCTCCAAAAGAACAGTTATTTCTAATCAATTCTCTAAAAGATATTGCACTAAACTTTGATTTTATGCTTATTGATACTTCTGCAGGAATCTCAGAAATTGTTGTTAATTTCTGTCTATCTGCAGATAAAACAATTGTTATTACAACACCTGAACCAACTGCAACTAGAGATGCCTATGCTATCTCAAGGATTTTACTTGATTACAAAACAGAAATGATGGAATTAGGACTCCTTGTAAATATGGCTCCTTCTGTTGAAGAAGCTAAAAGAATTTATGAAGGCATAGATAGAGTTTTAAGAAAATTTACAGGAAAGGGTGTTGAATTTTATGGATATGTAAGAAAAGATGAAAAAGTTCCTCTATCAATAAAGGAAGGTTTCCTTCTAACAGACAAAAATCCTAAAACAAAATATTCACAGGATATTTTTGCTTTTGCAGAATTTTTAGCAACAGGAAAAAGAAAAGCACCAAAAGCAAACTTCTGGCAAAAGTTTTTTAACAACTGGATAAAAATTAAGGAGGAGTAGCTATGAAAATGACAAAGGTTGAAAGAGACAAAATAATAATGGAATTCTACCCAAAAATAAAGTATATAGTTCAAAGTATAAAACAAGAAAACCTTCCTCCTATTGTTACAGAAGAAGATTTAATTCAAACAGGAATTTTAGGACTAGTTGATGCTATTGAAAAATATGATGAATCTAAAGGTGTAAAACTTTCTACATATGCAGAAATTAGAATTAGAGGACAAATTATTGATGCATTAAGAAAATTAGACTGGGTTCCTAGAAATATAAGAAAATGGTCTAAAGAAATAGAACTTGCAATTTTAGAAGTAGAACAAACAAAAGGTAGAGAGGCTACTGCAGAAGAAATTGCAGAATATTTAGGAATACCTGTTGAAGAATATATAAAGAGAGCAGAAAAAGTAATGAACAGCGGGTTAATATCTATTGAAACTAACATTGGCAATGATGAAGATGATACTTCAAAACTTTGGCAAATTCTTTCAATAAATGATGATACTCCTGACAAGTATGTGGAAGAAGAAGAATTAAAAGAAATTTTATCTAAAATCATTTCTGAAAAACTTGATGAAAGAGAAAAATTAATTATATCTTTATATTATTATGAAGAACTTTCTATGAAAGAAATAGGTCAAGTTTTAAATCTTACAGAGTCTAGAATTTCACAAATACACACAAAAGCTATGCTAAAAATTAGAAAAGAGCTTGAAAAGTATGTAAAATATAAAGCAGATGAAAGACAGTAATATGTATGTTAGCTTTTTAATAGGTGACCTGGAATATTTTATAGTAAGCAATAGAAATGAAATAAATACATATATACAACGAAATGAATCTATCCCATATGAAAAAAGTTTATCCATTTTAAATAAATTTGCAGAAACTCTTTCTAAAACCTCACAACTAATTAATCATATAGAAGACATAAAAGATAAAAATCTTCTAAGAGATATGTTTATTGTATCTTCAGAAAGTCTTGCATGGATACTGTTTACCCTACCAGCAGTAAATGATAAGTTACCAATATTTCCAGAAGAACTGAACATAAATGGACAAAGTATATATGATGTTATTGGCAATAACTTAATTCAAATAGAAATGCTTATAGACAATCCAGAGGTTAGCCCTTTTGTAGCTAAAAATCTAAAGGAAAATATTCAAGAAATATCTATGGCACTAGGCCATATAGTCAAAATGATGGATAAAAGCAAAGAAAGAAATTAATCAATTTCAATAATTATATTTTTAAACCTATCAACCTTAGCTCTAGCAAACGGCGGAATTACAAGAGTAGAGCTATATTCAACAATTATTGCACTCCCCTTTATTTCGTTTCCAGCTTCCAGTTTATCCCTATAATAAACTTTTGTTCTATAAGGTTTTCCATCAAATATAACTTCTTTTTCCGTTATGATACTTTCTAGTGGTGGATTTTTTCCTTTTTCTTCATAAGTTTTTATTTCTGGCTTTTCTGTTTCACCAATTGCACGAAGTCTTATATTAACAACTTCTACTTTTTTATTTTTTGCACTGTAACCATAAAGATTTTTATGCTTGTTATGAAAATCTTCTATAAATTCTTTTGTAAAAGGCACTAAAATTTCAAAAGATTGTCCTTGATATCTCATATCTAAAAATTTTTCAAATTTTATTTTTTCCTTTGGTATTCCTTCATTTATCATATCATCTAAAGCTTGATTTTCTAAAACTTCAAATAGCTTTGCTAAGCCTTCATAGGTGATATTATCTTCTTTCTGCATAACTGTTAAAGAATAGTCTTTTATCGTGTCAGCAAGAAGCATTCCCATTGCAGAAAGAATTCCTGGATTTTGAGGGATTAATACCCGTGGAATAGAAAGCATTTTCGCCAAGAATACTGCATGTAATCCTCCTGCTCCTCCAAAGGAAAACAATGTAAATTCTGCAGGATTGTATCCTTTTTCTATAGATATAACTCTTAGGGCTTTTTCCATTTTTGTATTTGCAACTTCTAAAATTCCTTCTGCAAGTTGTAAAGGCTTTAGATTTGCCTTTTGTGCTAAATCTTCCATATATTTTTTTACTCTTTCAGGATAAAGTTTCATATTTCCACCAAGGAAAAACTCAGGGATTAACCTACCTAAAAATAGATTTGCATCTGTTATTGTTATATTTTCTCCTTTTCCATAACAAACTGGCCCAGGGTCTGCTCCTGCACTTTCAGGACCTACTTGTAGTGCCCCACCTTTATCTATATATGCAATAGAACCTCCTCCTGCCCCTACAGTATGAATATTAATCATAGGAACTTTTATAGGATATCCTTCTATTGTACTTTCTGTTGAAATGGAAAGTTTTCCATCTATAAGAGAAACATCAGTAGAAGTTCCTCCCATATCAAAAGTTATTAGCTTTTCAAATCCAGCTAATCTTCCAATATGTAAAGCTCCAACTACACCTCCTGCAGGACCAGATAAAATTGTTCTAACTGGCTGTTTTTGGGCTGTTTTTGTTGAAATTATTCCGCCATTTGATTGAATAATTTTGATTTTATCATTTTCAGAAAGGTTATCCTCTAAATAGGAAATATAACCTTCCATTTTAGGCATTACATAAGCATTTATCACAGTTGTAGAAGACCTTTCATATTCTCTAAATTCTGGAATAATTTCAGATGAAATAGAAACAAAAAATCCTTCCTTTTCTAAGATATCTTTAACCAGTTTTTCATGCTTAGGATTTAAAAAAGAAAATAAAAAAGAAACAGCAACACTTTCAAAATTTTTTTCTTTTAAAGTTTTAGCTAATTTTCTAACTTCTTCTTCATCTAATTCTTTTAATATCTCTCCATTTGATAAAACTCTACAATCTAAACCAAAACTCTCCTGTGCTAAAGGTTTTGGCTTTTGATATTTAAGATTGTAAAGTTCGTGTCTATTTTGCCTTCCTATATACAGTATATCTTCAAAATTTTTATTTGTGATAAAAGCAGTTTTTGCTCCTTTTTTTTCTAAAACAGCATTTGTTGCAACAGTTGAACCGTGAACTATGTTTTTATCACCTTTTCCTATATGTTGTAAACCTTTTAAAACTGCCAGTGCAGGATTAGAAGGGGTTGATAAGGTTTTGTATATGTGCCATTTTCCACCTTTTTTATATATAAAATCTGTAAATGTTCCTCCTGTATCTACTCCTACAATTATCACCTTTCAACCTCTTTTAAAGAATAAGCATTGCATCTCCATAAGAGAAAAACCTGTATTTCTTTTCAACAGCAATTTTATAGGCTCTTAATATAAACTCTCTATCTGCAAATGCTGATACTAATAATATTAATGTGGATTTTGGAAGATGGAAGTTTGTTATCAAAGCATCAACTATTTTAAACTCATAAGGAGGATATATGAAAATATCACTAAAACCTTCTTTTTTTCCTGTTTGTGCATAGGTTTCTAAAGTTCTAACAACTGTTGTTCCAACAGCAACTACTC
>WFXI01000316.1 GCA_015490675.1 Hydrogenothermaceae bacterium | reverse complement strand
CTTTCAAGCTCTGTTAGATATTCGTATGGAAATCTGGGGTTTATGAGCTTGCTTTGGACTGTGTTTGTTTTTGGGTAGTATATGCTTACAGGTTCTATTGTTTGTCTTTGTTTTGGAATGTCTTTTTTTGTAAATCCAAATATTTGTTTTATTTTCTCTAACATTTTTTTAACCTCTTAAAAATGCTTGTAATAGTGTTGTTATTGCTTTGTCTAGTGTGTTTATAGATATTTGTTTTGCTGTTTGGGTTAAAAATTCTCCTATGCTTGCTTTTTCTTTTAATGGGTCTGGGGTTGCTTTTAAAACTGCAAAACCTTTAAGTGTTAAAGATACTCCTGAAAAACATCCTGAAAGGTCTTTTTCTTCGTATCTTATTATGTTTTCTTCTGAAAGCCATTGTATTAGGTCTGCTATTATTATTTGTTCTTCTAAGTTTGCATCTTTATCTATTTCTTCAGGGCATAAAAATATTTTTTTTGGAAAGTTTTTATAAACCTCCCCAAGGATTTCTGCTATCCATTTGTTTACTTTTGGATGCATTTTGTAAACCTCCAGTTGGATTTGATGAAGCAAATACAGGGGGGATGTAGATTTTTGGCTCTTCTTCTATTGAGGCGTATACTGCTAAGGCTAAGCTCCAAAATCTGTCGGCGTGTCCTTTTTCTGTTCTATCTGCCTGTAGTTTTATGTTTCCTGATGGGGTTATTGTTTTTTGGACACTGTGCAGGTCTTCTCTTAGGTCTTTATCTG
Source organism: Hydrogenothermaceae bacterium (assembly GCA_015490675.1). Classification (GTDB taxonomy): domain Bacteria; phylum Aquificota; class Aquificia; order Aquificales; family Hydrogenothermaceae; genus Hydrogenothermus. The sequence continues at coordinate 2,738 of WFXI01000316.1, read as the reverse complement.
GATAAATTTTGATTAGTTTATCTTGAAACTTCGATTTTAACTTTGTTGCCATTTCTTCTTTTGTTTTAGCTGTAAAGGTTATTGGCATTACTTTTATTTCTCCCCATTTTTGCTGGAGTTCTTCTGCAAGCTGCATTCCTAAACCTGTCTGGTCTATGGCAACTCTGCGGGCGTATCCTGTGAAATGGTCTATTATGTTAAACTGTTCTCTAAATGGTAGGTTTTTGATTATTTCTTGTTTTCTTAGGTATAAAACATCTCCTATTTTTTCTAAAACTGATATAACTGTTAAATCGTGCTTTCTTCCTATGTCTATGCCTATGTAAATATCTCCTTCAAGCTCTTTTAAATTCTCTATTTTTATATCCTGTGCTTCGCAGGATTGGATAAGTTCATAAGGCAAAAATGCTCCTGCTTCGTCTATAAATTCACATAAATATTCTTGTCTCCAAGTTTCCTCATCTGCAGCTCCTTCTCTTAGGATTTCTACATCTACATCAAGCCCTTGTTTTACTGCATCATAAATGGTTGTTTTTTGTTTATACCAGTATGGCTTTTTATCTGCCTCTGTCCATAGTTTATAAAACATATTTGATTTTCCAAATGGTGTGGAAGTTATTACAAGCTTTGCTTCTTTTTTTCTTGTTATCATTGGAAATACTGCTCTCCAAAGCTCTTTGTCGTGTTGAACGAATGCAAACTCATCAAGTATTAAAAGGTCTGCAGTAAATCCTCTTACTGTATCGGGATTTGATGGGACGGATATTATTCTGCTTTGGTTTGGAAATTTTATTATGTGAGTTTGGGTTTTTACATCTTCAAAAAAGTCTACATCTAAAGCTTTTCCTAGATTTTTTACAAATTCTAGGTGCATTTTTACTTTTTCTATTAGTTCTTTAGACTGTCTTTCTGATGCGGAGACTATTAAAACAGTTGATTTTGGTGTTTCTAGGGCTTTCATTAATGCAAGTAGTGCTACTGCAAATGATTTTCCTATCTGGCGGGATGCATTCCAAATTGCAAATTTATGGTTTTGGTAGCCTTCTATAAATTGTTTTTGATAAGGCAGTAGTATTTTAAGTTCCATAGATTTCCCTCTTTAGGATTTTTATAAACTCTGGGTCTATGTTTCTTTTTTGGGCTTCTTTTTCTATGTTTTGCATTGCTTTTTCTAGGCGTTCTTCTCTGTATTTTTGAAGGCTCTCGAGTGATTTTGATAGTCTTGATATTGCATAGGTCAGTTCTACTGGGTCATCAAATGCTAAGCTTTCTATTTGTCTTACAAATTCAAATATTTTGTTTGTCAAAATTGTGTGGACTGCTTCCATTAGGTCTGTTGCTGGGTTTTCTTTTAGGGCTTCCATTAAGCCTTTTGTTTCTTCGGCTATTTTTTTATATTGGTTTGCTAGTTCTTGGTTTGTTTTTATGGTTCTGTGTATAGATGATTTTGATATATCATACCCTTCGCTTTTTAAAAGGCTTTCTATTTCTTTTATGCTCATTTTTTTGTGTTCGTATAGGTAGATTATCCTGTTTACTAAATCATACATTTTGGCTTTGCTTCTTCTTGGCATTTTTATTCTTCCTCGTAGATGGTTATTCCTTCATCTGTTTTTGTTTTTTCTAAAATGTCTATTCCGTCTGGTGTTATTTTATAGACTGTTAGTTTTTCAAATTTTTTAACTGGGTGGGAAAATTGTATTTCTTCTATGTAGCCTTTGTCTTTTAGGTAGCCTAAAGATTTTTCTATTTGTTTTGGTTTCCAGTCTTTATAGAATGTTTCTATTATGGCTATTTTTTCTATGTTATGGGGATAAATTCTGTGTAAAAAGTCAAGGATTAAGCCTCTGAGTAATTTTACTCTCATTTTTTATCTCCTTTTTGTAGTATTTCTATTATGATTTTTCTAAGTTCTCTAATATCTGTTCTCCAGCCTCCAATATCGTCATAATATTGGCGTTTGTCTACTTTCTCGTGTAGCTCGTATCTAAGTTCTTTTTCTACTTCTGATATTTTTTTGCTAAATTTTGTTTCTATTTGGGTTATTTCTTTGCTTAATCCTTTTTCTACTTTGCCGATTTTGTCTTCTAGTTTATTTTCTAGGTGTGATATTTTGTCTTCTATTTTTGAGTATTCTTCTTTTAGTTCTTTTACTGAGCGGGCAATCCAGACTGCATTGCCAACAATGGCAGATAAAAACATAAAGAGTTTTATCCAGTCCATAAATTCTAAACTTAGGGTCATTTTTTAAGCTCCTCCAGATATGTTTTAAGTGGCATTACAATGTAAGGCTCTTTTCTATCTGCTTTGATAACTAATTTTTCAGCTCCATCAAACATATTTAAGATTGAGAAAGATTTACGGCTCTTTACTTGAATAGAGCCTATGCTCTTAACCTCAAGGTCTGCTTTTCCAAATGAGCCTGCAGAGCGGATTACTTCAAAGCCGTATTCTTCAAATATTTTTTTAACCTGCCTTTCTACTCTTGAGCCTTTTCCTTTTGGATTTTTCAATGTAAGCCTCTTTAGGCAAAAATTAGCTGTTTTTAGGCTATTTAAAGGGAGGGGATTTTTCCAGCAATTATGTCAAAAAAGGTCTAGCTTATATTAAGGTTGTAAGCATTTGTAGGCTTTCTTTGATTTTTGAAATGTCGTTTTCTTTGTTTAATTTTTGGAGTAGTTCTTTTAAAAGGTTTTTGTTTTGTTTTAATTTTTGGATGCTGTGTGATGGTGTGTTTT
>WFXI01000315.1 GCA_015490675.1 Hydrogenothermaceae bacterium | reverse complement strand
TAATTAATGGTATAGCAAATAATATACAGTATTATCAAAACAAACTAGAAGATTTAAAGGTAGTAATTGTAGCCCACGGAAATAGTTATAAATTTTTCTTAAAAGATTTATCTAATACAATTTATAAAAATGATAAAGAAGTAATAAAAAAACAAAAAATCTTATATCAAAGATTAAAAAACTTAGTTGAATTTTATGGAGTAAAAATAGAGATTTGTGAAGTAGGTATGAAAGCTAGAGGTCTAAAAAAAGAGAATTTGTATAAGTTTGTAAAACCAATTTACACTGCAATGACAGGTTTAGTAGAATGGCAGAATAAAGGTTATGCTTATATGATTGTTCCATAAAAGCTTATATTTTTCGTGATATAATTCAATAGAAATATATAAAAAAGGAGCTAAATAATGACTAAGTTTTTACTATCCTTAATTTTTGCACTATCAATTGTTTTACCATCTTTAGCTAAGGAAAAGGTAGTTTACATTGATATTAAAGAGGTATTTATGGAATCAAAGGCTGGTATTGATGTAAAAAATTACATACAAAAAAAAGCAGATGAAGCTAGAAACTATATACAAACAAAAGCTTCATTAGCTAATCAAAATGACCCAAAAGCAATGCAAGAACTTCAACAAGAAGCAATGCAAAAGCAACAGGAAATAAATGAACTTCAGCAAAGGATTGTTACTAAATTTACAGATTTTATAAAAAATGCAGTTAACGAATTTGCAAAGAAAAATGGATACGAACTTGTTGTAGATAAGCAGGCTGTATTATTTGGCCAGGATAAATACGATAAGACAAAAGATTTCTTGAAGTTTTTTGACGAAAAATATCAGAAAGAAAAGCCTAAGTTTGAGTAATGCTAATTGCATTACTAACAGATTTTGGATATAAAGATGGATTTGTTGGAACTGTTAAAGGTGTTATTAAATCAATAAATCCATCTGTTGATATTATAGATATTACTCATGAAGTATCATCTTTCAATATTTTAGAGGGAGCCTTAATTTTAAGGGCTTCTTTTAAATATTTCCCTATTGGAACAATTTTTACGGTTGTAGTAGACCCAGGTGTTGGAACGGAAAGAAGACCTATAATTGTAAAAACAAAAAATTATTTTTTTGTGGCTCCTGATAATGGAATTTTATCACCTATCTTAGAAGAAGAAAAACCAGAAAAAATTATTCATATAAAAAATTCAAAATTTACTTTAAAAGCAGATAATAATACATTTCACGGTAGAGATATTTTTGCTCCTGTGTCTGCATATTTATCTGCTGGAATAGATATAAGTGAGTTTGGAGAAGAAATTAATGAATATAAGAAGCTAGAAGTTCCAAAGGCAAGATATAAAGATGGAAAAATAGAAGGACAGATATTATTTTTTGATAAATTTGGAAATGCTGTAACAAATATAGAAAGAATTACTAACTTCAAAAAAGGTTTTGTTAAAGATATTCCTATAAAGAAACTTATAAATGCTTTCTTAGAAGGGGAAAAAGAGGGATTAAATCTAATTAAAGGAAGTTTTGGCTTTTATGAAATAGTTGTTCCGTTAGATAGTGCAAAAGAAAAATTTAACTTAAAAGCAGGAGATAAGGTAATTATATATGAAGCCTAAAATTGTAGTTAAGAATTTAGTTAAAAGATTTGGTGATAGGGAAATATTAAAAAATGTATCCTTTGAAGTTTATGAGAAAGAAGTGTTTGTTTTAATGGGAGGAAGTGGCAGCGGTAAATCTACAACGATAAAACATATTATTGGTCTTTTAAAACCAACTTCAGGAAGCATAATCATAGATGGAGTTGATATAACGAAACTATCTCAAGATGAGCTTATAGAATTTAGAAAAAAAATGGGATATTTATTTCAGGAAGGGGCCTTATTTGATAGCTTAAAAATTTGGGAAAATGTAGGATTTTATTACTTAGAAAACACAAAAAAAGATAAAAAATGGATATATAACCTTGCAAAAGAAAAACTTGCAATGGTTGGTTTGAAAGGTATAGAAGAGCTTTACCCTTCCCAGCTTTCTGGAGGTATGAGGAAAAGAGCATCTTTAGCAAGAGCCATTGCAACAAACCCTGAAATAGTTTTATATGATGAACCAACATCAGGTTTAGACCCAGTTATGAGTGCTGTTATTGATAAATTAATATTAAAACTAAGAGATGAAATAGGAGTAACATCTATAGTTGTAACTCACGATTTAGAAAGTGCTTTTTCAATAGCAGATAGAATTGCCATTATTCATAAAGGTAAAATTTATGCTATTGGAACCCCAGAAGAAATAAAACAAAACAAGGACCCAGTAGTCCAGCAGTTTATATCTAGAAAACCAGAAGGCCCTATAACAGAAGAAATATTTAGTTAATTTTCTATTGCCTTTAAATTTGCTTTTGCCTTCAAAAGAATTTCCTCATATTCTTTTTCTGCTATAGAGTCTGCAACTATTCCAGCACCTACATATATGTAACATTTATCTTTAACAAATATTGATTGTCTAATAGCAACGCTTGAAATAAAATCTAAATTTGGTTTTATAAAAAAGTGAGCTCCACAGTAAACATATCTTCTAAATCTTTCTAATTCATCTATAATCTCGACAGCCCGTTTTTTAGGAGCACCTGTAACAGACCCAGGAGGAAATGTGTTATTTATAATATCTTCAAAAGATACCTCTTCATCTAACATAGAAACCACTGTTGAATGCATTTGATAAAGAGTTTCATATTTTTCAACTTTAAACAACTCTTTTACATAAACACTTCCAGCTTTTGAAATTCTACCTAAATCATTTCTCATTAAGTCAGTTATCATTAAATTTTCTGCTTTCTCTTTGAGACTATCTTTTAGCTCAAGGAAAAGTTTCTTATCTTCATTTTCAGTTTTTCCCCTTGGTCTTGTACCTTTTATTGGTTTTGTTTCAATAACATTTCCTTCTTTTTTTAAAAATAATTCCATAGAAGCAGATATAACAGAAAAGTCTTTATTTTTATAAAAAAACATAAATTCTGTAGGCTGTATTTGAGTTAGATTGTAAAAAATTTTTTCTTTGTTAAATATTCCTTCTATTTCTAGTCTATCTGACAAATTTATTTGATAAATATCTCCATTTTCTATGTATATTAAAGCTTTATTCACTATATTTATGTAATTTTTACTTTCAGGATATTTCACACTTATAACCTTGTTATAGAAATTTGAAAAATTGATACTTTTATTTATTTGGTAGCTTTTAAACAATAAAAAATAAACCTGAGGAATAGGAAGCTCATATTTTTTTAATGATTTAACACCTAAAGTAAAATCTTTATAGTCATAGGAAATAAAACCTATAGCATAAAGATTATGCTTTTTTATTAATCTTTCTAGAAATTTGAGTGGTCTTTTTGTTTTTATTTTTTTATTGTTTATTTTTAAAAATGGGAATTTATAAATGACATTAAAAATTGGTTTTTCAAAAACTAAAAATCCAGATTCCTCAAAAAAATCTTTTTTGTTAGTAAAAATAATAACCTTTTCCTGCATAAAAACCTTGTTATAAAAATTATTAAAGTTATATAATTATACTTAAAGCTATAAATTGGCAAACAAAAATGATAAAAAAAATACCAAAAGAAGAATTTGAAGCTTTATTTGAGGAAATATATAACATAAAAAGTAGTAGCAATGTAAAAAAGGAAATTTCTTACAATTTAGTTAAACCTGTTTATACTTTCTATGGATACAAATTTTTAAAACTGTTTAATAAAGTATCTGCAAATATTTCTACACTTCCTGTTTTAATTAAAGATTTTGAAATAGAAAAGCTAGAAAATTTTATAGAAACAGCACATTTTGGATTTGATATAGAAAATAAATATAGATTTTTTGTTTCAATAGAAGAAAGGGGAATTCTAGTAATAGAAGAATTTTTAAGAGAAAACCTAATAAATGTGGAAAACCTGCATAACTATGTTGTAGATAACTTCAAAAAAATTTTTGAAAACACATTAGAGATTTTAGAGCTGAATTTAAATCCTGTATCTCCAACATTTCCTAAATTTTACAGCCTTAATATTTTAAATATAAAATTTTTTGCAAAAACCTTAGATGAAGATATTGCTATAAATGTTTATTTAGATGAATCCTTGTTTGAAAGTGAAAATATTGCTAAATACATTTTTATTCCACCTTCTACAAAGGAACAAGAAGGCTTATCTAAATTACTAAATAAGGTTTTAAGTTGACAAAAATAGGAAACCTAGCTGAAGCTATAAAAAATAGATTTGAAAATGCAAAAATCTATCCTTGCAAGGAGTTAAATTTATCAAAGCAATATTACAAACTTGGGGATGAACTTTATATCAAGGCTAAATTTTTTGTTAAAGAAATGTATTTAAAAAATGATACAAAGTGGGGAGAAAAACTGTATTATGAAATCTTTAAAAAGCAACCTGAAAGTCAAGATATAGTAGAAGAAGTTAATATAACAAATAGCGTATGTGTAGATATAGATGAACCACTTGATATTATAATCCTAGATAAACCTGCAGAAAATAAAATATCAAAAAAATATTCATTGAGAATTTTTAAAAAGAAAATCTCAGCCTCAAAGATAAAAGAAATAGGTAGCGAATCAGAGATTTTTATAGAAGAAAACAAAGTGGAGATTTTACAAAACGGTAAACTAGTTGCATACGGCATACTCCAAAACAAAGAAGGAAAACCTATTCTCAAAATTGTAGAGGTTTTAGAATAATGCTCTACTACACAGTCTTATTACCGTGGCTGGTTTATTTTTTTCTAGAAAGGCTTTTTTTTGGGAAAAATAATAAATATCTGTTTTTACCAGTTTTATTTTTATTCTTTTCTTTAGGTTTTCTATCTATAAATGAACATCAAATATCTGAAGTTTTTCTTTTTTTATATTTTGTATTTTTACATTTTTATTTTTTGAGAAATTTGTCTTCACAGGTGAAAATTTTAGCTTTAGTATGGTATTTGTCTTTGTTTGTTTTATATCTATATGCAGAAAATAAAGTAAATATTGAATTTTTTATTCCTATAGCTTTACTTACATTAACAATTCGACCTTATAAAAGAACAAGTGATTTTGTCTTTTGGATAGTTGTAATTATCTTAAACTTAATAGTAAGTTTTTTCGCACCTGAATATTTACCACTGTCAGCATCTATGTTTTCATTTTTTATGTTAAACCTTATTGTTAGAAGATTTTTAATAAAAACAGAAAAAGATAAATTAAATTATAAAAAACTTATAGAGAGAGCCTTACAAAGCGAAGTTCAAAATAAATTATCCCAGGCAGAAAGTCATCTTGAAATAACTACAAAAAAATTAAAAGCAATATTTAGGATTAGTAATTATACAGTCTCAACAACAGATTTAAACTTAATGGCTGAAAGGATATTAGATAGTCTTTTAAATATTGGATATACAGGAGTTGTTGTTTATATAGACAATAAAAAAATCTTTAAAAAAGAAGGATACTTTCCAAATTTTAAAAAATTTGAAGAAGATATAAAAACAGGTAAATGGAAAGAATATAACAAAGCATATATAAACGATGATGAAAGATTTTTAGTAATTCCTTTACAGGTTGGAAAAGAGAAACTTGGGTTTTTGGCTGTTTACAAAAAAGACGGACTTCCTTCAAAAGAGGTTGAATATCTATCAACATACACAAACTCTGTTGCAATAGCAGTAGCAAATATAGCTCACTTTGAAGAGTTAATAAAACTACAGGAGTTAACCTATAAAATCTTTGAAAACCTAGATATAGGTATTGCTGTTGTTGATGAAAACTTAAACATAGAAATGGTAAATAAAGCTTTCAAACAGATGTCCTCATACAATAATAATGCTACAAATTTAGTTGAAATCTTTCCTGAAGTGACCCATCTTACAAAAGATTTAATAAAAGTAAAAGAAACTTTAAAACCTTTTGAAACAGAACTTGCTTCACTGTATCAAAAGGGAAAAACTTTTAGAATAAAAACTTTACCACTTGTAGTTGAAGAACTAGAAACACCAAAAATAATAATACTAATTGAAGACATAACAGAAAAAGAACATTTAGAAAATCAGATTATAGAAACAGAAAAACTTGCAGTAATTGGTAAAATGGCAGCAGGATTATCCCACGATATAAAAACACCACTTGCAGTTATAGAAAGTGCAGTATTTAGAATTAAAAAGAGAGTTCAAGACAATAAAGAGGTTATGCAATTTTTAGAAAAAATAAAACAACAAACCCAGCAAGCAGAAAAAATAATAAATAGGTTGCTAAATTATGCTAAACCATCTTATTGGCAAATTGAATACACAAATTTAAAAGAGATATTGGAAGAAGCTTTAGAAATCGCTTTTCACTCGAAAGACAGCAAGTTAAAGATAGAAAATATAGATATAATGCCAAATATAGAGCAGGATTTATTCGTAGAAGGAGATAAAACAGCTTTACAACAGGTTTTTATTAACTTAATAATTAATGCCTTTGAAGCAATAGAAGGAAAAGGAAAAGTTGAAATTTCCCTTGAAAAGGAAGGAGATTTTGCAAAGGTAATTATAAAAGATACAGGCATTGGAATATCCAAAGAGAATTTAAAGAAAATATTTGACCCATTTTATACAACAAAAGAAAGGGGAACAGGGCTTGGGCTTGCTGTTGTTAAAAGAATTTTAGAAGACCACAGGGGAATAATAGAAGTTGTTAGTGAAAAAGGAGAAGGAACAACCTTTATAGTAAAATTACCTTTAGCAAAAGAAAAACCATAGAAAGAGGAAGATGGAGAGTAAAGGTAAGATACTACTTGTTGATGATAATGAAGAGCTTTTAGAGTTACTTGGTGGCTCTCTGCAAGATGAAGGTTTTGAAGTAACCCTTGCAAAAAATGGAGCTGAGGCTTTAAAAATTCTAGAAAAAGAAGATTTTGACCTCATATTAACAGATGTTGTAATGCATAATATCAGTGGAAAAGAACTATTAGAAAAAGTCCAACAAACAAAAGATTACATAAGCGTAATATTAATGACAGCTTATGCCAACATAGATGATGCAGTATCCTGTATGAAACATGGAGCATTTCATTATTTACCAAAGCCTGTTAGACTAGATGAACCAAAGGTGATGAAACTTATAGAAGAAGCTATAGAAAAAACAAGATTAAAGAAAGAAAATAAACAACTGAAAGAAAAGCTAAAACAGTTAGAAGAAAGTAAGTCCTTAAATATAATTACTGTAAATCAATCTATGAAAAATCTATTAGAAAGGCTCAAAAAAGTTGCACTTTTTGATTATCCTGTTTTAATTACAGGAGAAAGTGGAACAGGGAAAGAACTTTTTGCCAAAGCTATTCATAACCTAAGCCCTAGAAAAGATAAACCATTTATTGCCATAAATTGTGCTAGCATTTCACCAGAAATAATGGAAGCAGAGTTTTTTGGATACAAAAAAGGCTCATTTACAGGAGCAGACAAAGATAAAAAAGGAGTTATAGAAGAAGCAGATGGAGGAACTTTATTTCTAGATGAAATTGGTGAAATGCCATTAGATATACAAAGTAAATTTCTAAGGTTTTTACAGGAAAAAAAGATTAGAAGAATAGGAGAAGCTATAGAAAGACCTATAAATGTTAGGATTATTTCTGCAACAAATAGGGATTTGGAACAGTTAGTAAAAGAAGGAAAATTTAGACAGGATTTATTTTTCAGAATTTCAAGTATAAAAATACACATTCCACCACTAAAAGAAAGAAAGGACGATATACCTGCCCTTGTTTACCATTTTATAGAGAAATTTAACAAGGAAAATGCAGAAACAAAAATAGTAAAGGGAATTGTTCCAGAAGCTTTAGAGATGCTAATAAATTATGACTGGCCAGGAAATGTTAGAGAGCTTGAAGCTGTTGTAAATAGTGCCTGTATTTTTGCAAATGAGTACATACAGATAGAAGATTTACCTGATTACATTATTTCAAATCCTAAAACAGATTTTACATTCGCTTACAATGAAGCTAAAAAAACAAATGAAAGAAAATTTATGGAAAAATACTTAAGGATGCTTTTAACAATTACAAAAGGAAATATTACCCACGCTGCTAAACTTGCTGAGATAGAAAGGCAGTCTTTACAAAAACTTCTTAAAAAATTTGGTGTTAATCCAGAAGAATTTAGAAAAAAATAAAAATCCCCTCATAAAGAGGGGAGTATAAATAAATTACTGGTTCATTAATTCAACTGCTTCTAAAATCTCAAGAGCAGACTCGTGAAGCGAAGTTTTTCCTATATAACCAGCTATTCTAGCAACAGCTATTTCTTTTTCAAATGTTTCTTTGTCTAATCCTGATATTTTTATAGCTTCTTCCCAGTTTTTAGGTAAAATTCTAACTTTTCTTTCTTTTACATAAAGGTTTCCAACTTGCTTGATAGCCTGAAGTATTCTAACAATAACAGGATTTATAGGATTTGCAATTCCTTCTGGAACACCTGATAAAGCCTTTTTAAGTAATTTTCCTGCGTCTGTTAGAACAAGTCCACCATTTGGTAATACATCAAGTATGTATCTTGCTTCAAGTTTATTTATTGCATATTGAACTTCCTCTTTTAATGTTTCATCAAACTCTTTAAATAACTCATCTAAAAACATTCCATATTCAGGTATTTTATGTAGAACCATAAGTTCAAATCTAGTTAAGTGTGGAAGTCTGTAGATATTGTAAGCAAGCTCTTCATAAAGTTTTCCAGATTTCGTTGGGAAACCTCCACCTACTAAATGTTCATTAACAGCTTCTTCATACCATTTGTAGTTTGGTGCACCAAATTGAGTTTTTGTGATGGAAATTGCTTTAACAGCATCTGCTTTAATTTCTCTAATGCCTTTCTCTTTAATGTCTTTTAAAACTTTCTTACCAAACTCTGTAAAGTTATAAACAACTTTTCCTGTTTTTTCGTCAATTTCAGATTTAATAAGGTTAAATGCTTCTAAAGAGTATAAACTTTCTTTTACTGTATCAAACAGTCTTTCATACCACTGGTTTCCTTTTTCCCAGAAGTGTTTAAATAGTTCTTCTAAGTTTTTAACTTCTGCCCATTTTTTCTTAAGCTCCTCTTTTTTCTGATAACCCATAGCCTGATTAATCATTCTTCCATACCAGTCTCTTAAGTGCTTATACTCTTTTAGAGGTTTTTCAAGTAAGAAATGGACAATTTCTTCCGCAGTTGGAACAATTTCAGGATTTTCTTTGTTTTTCTCCCAAACTTTTTCTATACCAATTAATAATTCCTCATCTAATGTTTCTAGGTTAAATGTTTTAACAGGTCTATAAACTTTTTCACTCCAGAGATGGAAAACTTCAAGTAAAGCTTCTCCTGCTGGTAAGAGCTCACCTTTATCATTTATAAATGCTAAAGCTTCAAGAACTTCTCTTTCTTGGTCAGATAAGGCTTCTATACCACTATCTAAAACTTTTACTAATGAATACATATAATCTTCATTTATTACAGTTTCAAAAGCAGGTGCTAATGTTTGACACACCTTTTGAACAGCCTGTCCAAGACCTGATAATGTATAAACATCAGAATTTGGAACTGAAAATGAAATTAATCTCATACTTTCTAAAAGTAATGGAAATCTTCCGTGTTCAGGTAACATACTTGTTTCAGCAGGTCCAGTTGGCATAGATGCAATGTAGTTGGCAAGGTCTTTTGATATCTCTAGTCTTGGTTTTGCATTTTGATAGATTTCATAAATAGATTTTGCGTATTCATTTATTTCTTTAAACCAACCTTTTTTCTCCTCGTGAGTTTCTTGAGCTAAACCTCTTTCTTTTAAAGCTTCAAAAATTTCTTCTCCTGTTAAACCACCACTTCTTATAGAGCTTTCTATCATTGCAATAACTTCTGAACCAATCCATCTAAACTTATCATCCCATTCAGAAGGATGTTTAATTAGACCTTTGTTAATCATTTCTTCAAGTAAATAAACTAAATTTCTACCCCAGTAAGTTAAAACATACTCAATAGGACTAGAGCCTTGTTCTAATAGGTTTTGAAGTTCAAGTTCTACATAAGGTTCTTCTTCTGCTTTTACTGCTATTTGACAAGCAAGACCCTTTTCCTCTTGAGATTTTGCATTAAGTAGTGCTAATGCGTGCTCTTTTCTGATAATCATTCAGATATACCTCCATTTTGTTTTTTTCTTTTCTAATATAACATTATAGTCCTCTAAATCAAAATTGTCAAAAAATATTAGTGTAACTATATAAAATTATCTAAATTAAACTTTTCAATACCTGAATAAACTTTTTGTTTTCTTCCATAGCTCCAACAGAAACTCTAAAATACCCTTCAACTCCAAATGCAGGTCTAATAGCAATACCTTTTTTAAGCAGTTTTTCATATAAATTTTCAACAGGAGATTTAAACATAACAAAGTTTGCAAAGGATGGGATAAAGTGAATATTTAATTTTTCTAGCTCTTCATACAAATACTCTTTTCCTATTTCATTTTGAGAAACACTATATTCAACAAATTTTTGGTCTTTTAGAGCCTGAATTGCCCCAATTTGAGCTAAATGGTTTGTATTAAATGGCTGTCTTACCTTTTCTAAAATTTTTATAATTTCTTTATCTGCAATACCATATCCAATTCTTAAACCTGCAAGTCCGTAAGCCTTGGAAAATGTTCTTGTAATTATTACATTTTTCTTTGGAATTTTAGGATTTATTGGTTTTACATAGTTTATCCCATTTGGAACTCCGTGTTGTTTTGCATACTCAAAATATGCCTCATCTATTACTAATAAAACATTCTCAGGAAGATTAATAATAAATTCATCAAATTCTTCTTTCAGGTTTGCAACACCTGTTGGATTACATGGATTATCTATAAAAATGATTTTTGTTTTTGATGATATATTTTCCAAAAGTTTATTTAAGTTTCTAGAAAAATCTTTTTCTACGGGAACTTCTTTAACAGTAGCTCCCTGAATTAAAGAAACAATTTTGTAAACTATAAAAGAATACTGAAAAATTAAAACCTCGTCTCCTTCCTTTAAAAAAGCTCTTGCTATCATATCTAAAACATCATTAGAACCATTTCCAAAGATAATTTCTTCTTCATCTACAGATAAAAATTTAGCTAGTTCTTTTCTTAAGTAATAAGCCCCTCCATCTGGATATCTATTTATATTAAGAGTTTCTCTTTCTATTGCTTTTTTTACAAATAAAGAACAACCAAATGGATTTTCGTTAGAAGCAAGCTTAATAACTTCATCTAGACCTAATTCTCTTTTTATTTCATCTATCGGTTTTCCTGGTTTGTAAACAGGGACATTTTCCAGATGCTTAAGGTAATCCATTATTCCCTCCAAAATTTTGTAAATTTTGCAAATTTTAAGTTATAATATTTTACCCTTTTAGTGTGGAGGGTGTAGCTCAGCTGGCAGAGCACGAGGTTGTGGCCCTCGGGGTCGCGGGTTCAAGTCCCGTCACCCTCCCTTTAAATGTATATCTAAATTTCTTTTTTTGGCTTTCCTAAGTAAAAACCTTGCCCATAGTCTATTTCTAGTTCTCTTACAAGCTTTAATATTTTTCCGTTTTCTATGCCTTCACCTATTGTTTTTATTCCTAATCTTTTAGATAAAATAACTATACTTTCAACAAAAGCTTTGTATTTATCGTCTTTAGGGATGTTTTTTATAAAATCACTTCCAATTTTGATAAAGTCTATAGATAGATTTCTTAC
>WFXI01000314.1 GCA_015490675.1 Hydrogenothermaceae bacterium | reverse complement strand
CTCCTCACTTTTACTATTATAAGCCTGCATTAAAGCCTCCTTATACAACTAAAGATTGTGGAACTTGTAGAGAATGTTTAAAAGTTTGTCCTATGGCACTAGACCCAAGAAAAATTGCTTTAATGGAAGATACAATAAACAGGCCAGGACTTTCTTCTTGTATTGTTTGTGGGGAATGTGTTGATGCTTGCACAGAAGTGTGGGCTAAAAAAGGCAAAGAACCAATTCTAGGATTTTTACACGAAGTTCCAGTAAGAGAGGTTTAATAAATTTTAAGGGGCTTTTATGCCTCTTTTATATCTAACTTCATTATTATTGCATCATCTTTATTTTGATAATACTTTTTTCTCCTGTAAATTTCTCTAAATCCAAATCTTCGGTAAAACTTCAGTGCTGTTTCGTTGTTTTCATTTACCTCTAAAAAAATCTTTTTAACCTCTAGCTCTTTTAGATATTTTATAAGTGTTTTCAACAAAAATTTTCCTACTCCCTTACCTTGAAATTCTTTTTTTACTGCTATCATTTGAATTTCTGCTTCGTCTAAAATATGATCGATGCATATATATGCTATAGGTTTTTCTTTAAATAAAACAATTTTAGAAATTTTACAATTTGATATAAGGTTTTTATTCCAAGGATTTTCAAAATTCTCTTTGAGAATCTCCAGAATATGTTTTACAAATCTAGGTTCAAAATCTACTATTTGAAATTGAATATTTTCTCTGTAATTTTCTCTTTCTTCTTTTGCCATGATAATTTTCTGTAAATAACCACTTTTACTTTATCAAAGTCTTCAAAGAAGTTAAATTCTAAAATTTTTGGCTTATTATAAATAAAGGCAAATTTGGGGGTTATTAAAGCATTGTCCTCTTCAATTTTTTTATCATTTTTAAATGTTTCTACAAATACATAAACTTTTGGTTTTCCATTATCAGCAGTTGGAAAGTTATGGGGTATCTGGTTGTTTGTTATTGTTAAAAGTAAAGTATTTCCTTCTTTTTTTACTTTAACTTTTAGGTCTTTTATTTTTCCTGTTTTAAACTCGTGATTATAAACTTCTTTAGCTAAATGAAACCAGTGAAATGGAAATTTTTGAATCAGGTCTTTTTTTTCCACAGGTGTCATATGACACTGCTGACAAGTTTTTTCTACTTTAGCTTTTTTCCATTGTTTATAAGTTTCCTGATGACAGGAAGAACAAATAAATGCTTTTCTAAAATCTTCATCTTTTGTTGATGGATGAGGTGGTGAGAATACATCATATGGACCATGCATAGAGTTTGTCTGGGAAGAAAAATGGCAGGATACACAATTTACTCCATCTTCTTTATGAAAATTCCTTATTTGAGGTTTTTCTCCTTTTGAAAGTTCTAGTGGAATATGGCAATTCAAACATTTTGTTTTTGAGTAGTTATGTGTAGCCTTTTTATAATCTTCACTTATATATGCTTTTGCGTGTCTAGAATTTTTCCACTGATTATATATATCTTGATGGCAATCTCCACATCTTGATGCATAAGGATGTTTCAGTAAATCTTTTTCTTGAAAAACTTCCCAGATTTTGTTGTTACTATCACATCCGTATATAAAAAAAGCTAACAAAAAGCTAGTTAGTATCCTTATTTTCATTTTGAATTTCTTTTAATGAATCTATAAAATGCCCTAATTTTTCTCGTTTTGTGAATAGGTATCTTTCGTTATATGGATTTGGTTCTATTTCTATTGGAACTCTATCAACTATTTCTAAATCAAATCCTTCTAAAGCTACAATTTTTCTAGGATTGTTTGTTATCAGTCTCATTTTTCTAACACCTAAATCTAACAGAATTTGTGCTCCTGTTCCAAAATCTCTTAAGTCAGTATTAAATCCAAGCTTGTGATTTGCTTCTACTGTGTCATAGCCTTGCTCTTGAAGTGCATAAGCTTTTATTTTATTTACTATTCCTATTCCCCTTCCTTCGTGTCCTCTCATATAAACTAGAACACCTTTTCCTTCTTTAGCTATTATTTCTAATGCTTTATACAATTGAGACTGGCAATCACATCTTAAAGAACCAAACACATCACCAGTTAAACATTCAGAGTGAACTCTAACTAGTGTAGGTTCGTCAGGTTTTATTTCTCCCATTACAAGAGCAACATGTTCACTTCCATCTAGTTTATTTCTGTATGCATAAATTTTAAATGTTCCAAATTTTGTTGGAAGATGTGCTTCTGCTTCTCTAACAACTAATTTCTCTTTTTTTAATCTATAATGAACTAAATCAGCAATTGTTATTATTTTTAGATTGTGTTTTTTTGCAAATTCCATTAATTCTGGCAATCTTGCCATTGTTCCATCTTCTTTCATTATTTCACATATAACCCCTGCAGGATATAAACCTGCAAGTTTTGCCAAATCTACAGAAGCCTCTGTGTGCCCTGTTCTTTCTAATACTCCTCCAGGTCTTGCTCTTAATGGAAATACATGCCCTGGTCTAACAAAATCTTGTGGTTTTGCATCAGGGCTAACAGCAAGCTTTATGGTAATAGCTCTATCGTGTGCAGAAATCCCTGTTGTTGTTCCAAATCTTGGATGGGCATCTATAGAAACACAAAATGCTGTTCCTTTTGGGTCTGTATTTTGTTGTGTCATTAGAGGTATATCAAGTTCTTCACATCTTTCAGGAAGCATAGATAAACATATTAATCCTCTACCTTCTTTTGCCATAAAATTAATTGCTTCTGGAGTAACTTTCTCTGCTGCCATTACAAGGTCACCTTCATTTTCCCTGTCTGGGTCATCAACAACAATTACCATTTTCCCTTTTTTTATGTCTTCAATAGCTTCTTCAATAGTGTTGAATTTAAATTCCATTGTTCCTCCAGATAAAAAAGGTAGATTGATACTTTAATTTAATCCTAAATGTCTGAAAAAACAAGGAAAGAAAAAAGAGAAGAAAAGGAGGGATACTTTACATAAGACCGCGTCTTTTTAAAGCATCTTCGTAAATTCTATTGTAAAGAATCTTCCATTCAGGAGTTCCTTCAACAATTTTTCTTGAATAAGACTTAATTCTTCTTCTAACTTCTCTATCTATTTCCCTTTCTTCTTCTACAAGTTGTCTTAATTTATTGAAAATTCTTCTTCTAATTTTGTTTGGATGTTCAAAGATTTCTACTGTGTCATCAGTTTCTATGTATTTTCTTATTTTGTGGGCTACCTGGTTCATTCTTTCTTCAGGGTCTAGGTGAATGTTTCTTTCTTCTGCTAACTTTTCTTTTACTTTTCTAACAGCAGTTCTAAATCTAATTTCTTCACTTTCTACAATATGCATATGCTCTTCTACTAATTTTTCAGCTTCTGCTTCTATTTCTTTTTCTTCTTCTATTGCTTTTAGTATTATTTCGTGTATATTTTTTCTAAACTCCTCTGGGTTGTCAGCTTCTACTATATGATTTTCTATTAAATCATTTACTATGCTATCTGCAACACGCTCCACCAGCTTAGCTGGTAGTTTCATAAATCAGCCCTCCAAATTTAAAATAGAATTGTTATTATATTATAATTTTCTTTGTTTTCAAAACTATTACTGGAGGAAGCTCAAAATTGTTAAAACTAGGAGAAAAGCCTCTTATAGCACTACCTGTTGATGATAAAGAGTTTGAAAAAACTGTAGAAACTGCAAAAGAAAAAGGTATAGATGTTATAGAGCTTAGAATAGACCAATTTTCTGACAGAAGTTTAGACTATGTTATTGGTAAAGCTTCTTTCGTTAAAGAATTAGGTCTTGGAATAATAACAACTATAAGGTCTGCAAAGGAAGGAGGGACTCATATTTCAGACTACGAAAGAGAAAGAATATACAAAGCTATTGCACCATATAGTGATATTTTAGATATAGAGCTTTCTTCTGAAACTATGATAGATAAAGTAGTAAAAATATCAAAAGAAAATGACTGCTTAACACTTATTTCTTACCACGACTTTGAAAAAACTCCATCAGAAGAAGAAATACAAAAAATTATAGATAAATCTGTATCTAAAGGTGCAGATATTGTTAAATATGCATTCAAAGTAAAATCTTTTGATGATGTTTCAAGAATTCTTTGTGTAACAAACAAAAATAAAGATAAAAAGCTTGTAGCAATTGCTATGGGAGAACTAGGCAGAATTACAAGAATGGCAGGTTTTGCTTTTGGTTCATTAATTACATATACATACATTGGAGTTGCATTTGCTCCAGGACAAATAGAGGTGGATAAACTAAAAGAAGATATGCTTTTTTATGGTTTTCTAGAGGAGGAAAGGGACTAATGCCTTATAGTATGACAGGTTTTGCGTTTGCAGAAAAAAATTTTGAGGATTTAGATGTTTCAATAAAAATAAAATCTGTAAATAACAAAGGAATTGATATATCTGTAAAAGCTCCTCGGGATATTTTGTTTTTTATAGAACCTGATATTAGGAATTTAATAAAAGAAAACCTGGCAAGGGGAAGTATACAAACTTTTGTAGATATAAAGAAAAAAACTATTGAATTTTCTTTCTCTGTAGAGATTTTGAAAAAGGCTGTAGAAGAAGTAAAAAAGCAAACTACATATGCAGGTTTAAATTTATCTGATGATAAAACTTATGATGTTGCAGTGGAAATTGCATCTTCTTTTGAGGAAGAAGAAAAGATAGATGAATATACTAAAGAGAAAATCCTTGAAGTCCTAAGACTAGCTATAGAAAGACTAAAAGAGGAAAGGAAAAAAGAAGGAGAAAAATTAGTTTTAGATATAAAGCAAAGACTAGATAAAATTGAAAATTTTGTAAATAAGATAGAAATAGAAAAAGACAAAATAATTTCTAAAGCTCAAGAAAAAATCACAGAAAAGCTAAAACAACTCCTAGGAGAAAATTATTCAGAAAGGGCATTTATTGAAGCAACTATCCTAGCAGATAAAATGGATATAACAGAAGAAATAGTAAGGCTAAAATCTCATATAAAAAGATTTAATGAATTACTTACAAAAGATGAGCCAGTTGGGAGAAAGATGGACTTTTTATGTCAAGAGATGCATAGAGAAATAAATACCCTTGGTAATAAAATGCCAGATTTTAGCGAATACACAGTAGAGATGAAAACAGAATTAGAAAAAATCAGACAGCAAGTTCAAAATATTGAATAGAGGTTAGTTT
>WFXI01000313.1 GCA_015490675.1 Hydrogenothermaceae bacterium | reverse complement strand
TTTCTTTAAATGTATCAAATGCTATTTTTAATAGATGAGGTTCTATACCAGATAACTTTCCAATTTTTATAACAACTTTAGAAACTGCTTTAGCATTATTTTCATAAGCATTTTTTTCTATCAAATCTAATAAACTTTGAACTACTGAAAATTCGTGCATTGTTAACTTATTATTTTTTACATTTCATTTTAAATATTTATCAATAAAAGCTTTACTATCCATAATTTCTATATCATCAAATTTAAAGTTTTTGTCATTAGTAATTAAACAATCACATTTGCAATTTTTAGCTAGCAAATATTGAATATTATCTTCAAAGTCTTTATTTTCTAATTCTAAAGCTTTGTATATTAGATTCGCATTTGGTATACAAATTTCCATTGTCTCTAGTAATAAAATTAGAAATTCTTTTATTTCCCTCTCTTTTTTTTGTTTCTTTGCTATATAATCTATATTTACTAATGTTATATCTGAAACACATCCTCCAAATAATCCTATATCTATGCTATTTAAAATTACAGAAGCTTCATAGCTCCCTTTTCTGTCAAGCAATAAATCCAAAAGTATATTTGTATCCAAAAATATTTTCACTTTTAGTCCTTAATTATACTATTATATTTTTCATCGCTGGTTTTAAAATTCTTATCTAATATTCCTTTGAATTTTGAGAATTTTCCTACAGATAGCACATTAAGTAAATCTTCTTTTCTCTGACATTGGGAAATTAATTTTAAATATTCTTTGTAAGGAATAATTACTGCTTTTTTTTCTTTCTTTTTATTATCAACTATTAATGTGCTTTCGTTTAGTATTTTAGTAAAATTTTTTTGTGCCTGACTTATGTTTAAAATTTTCATGACAAACACCTCAGATATTATAGTATACATATGATAATTTAAATCTACATATTTTCAATATAGAATTATATGTATTTTAACAAATCCGTGGCAAAAGTTCCCCTGCCGGTGGTTCCATTATTCTTTTTGAACCGTAAGGGGATTTTAGGATTACTTTTCCTTTGTAGTCTGAAATTACTTTTCCTATGATTTGTGCATCTTTTCCAAGTTCATTGTTTTTCATGACTTTTAAGGCTTTTTCTGCTTCTTCTTCAGGAACTGCTAAGATAAGCTTTCCTTCGTTTGCAAGTGTATAAGGTTCAAGTCCAAGAAGTTCACAAAGTCCTTGAATCTCATCTTTTACAGGGATTTTTTCTTCCTCTATTTCTATTCCTATGTTTGATTGTTCTGCCCACTCATTTAAAACTGCTGAAAGACCTCCTCTTGTTGGGTCTCTCATTGCTTTTATGGTTATTCCTGCATTTATCAAATCTTCTACAAGTGGCCATAAAGAAGCACAATCAGAGGCTATATCTCCTTCAAGCTCTATTCCTTCTCTCTGAGCCATTATACAGGCTCCGTGGTCTCCGATTGTCCCAGAAACTGAAATAACATCTCCTTCTTTTATGTTATGGGCGGAAATCCCCTCATAAACTATTTCTCCTATTCCTGTTGTATTTATGAAAATCTTATCTGCCGAACCTTTTGGAACTACTTTTGTGTCTCCTGTGACTATCTGTACTCCTGTTTTTTTCATTTCTTTTGCCATTGACTTAACAATCTCTTCAAGGTCTTCAAATGGCAGTCCTTCTTCAATAATAAATGAACAGCTCAGATATTTAGGTTTTGCTCCCATCATTGATAGGTCATTAACTGTTCCTGCAACGGCGAGTTTTCCTATATTTCCACCTTTGAAAAATATAGGTGATACTGTAAAACTATCTGTAGTAAATGCAAGTTTTGAGTTTATGTCTAAAACTGCTGCGTCTTCCATCTTTTCTAAAATTGGATTTGAAAAATATTTAAAAAACAACTCTTTTATTAATTTTTGTGTTTCTTCTCCACCACCGCCATGGGATGAAAGTATTTGTTTCATAAATTTCCCCCTTTTAAACCAGTTCTAACTTTCCATATTTGTAATAGGCTGCACAGGCTCCTTCTGAAGATACCATGCAAGAACCAAGTGGATTTTGAGGTGTGCAGGACGTTCCGAAAACTTTGCATTGGTATGGTTTTGCCACACCTTTTAAAATATCTCCACATATACATAGCTTGTGGTCGTCAATTGGTTGATTTGGCAGAATATCAGCAAAAACTTTTTCTGCGTCTAAATATGAATATTCATCTTTTAGCTTTAGAGCAGAAAATGGAATATCTCCAATACCTCTCCATCTAAATATTTCTCGGGGTTCCATATATTTATTTATCATTTCCTGTGCTTTTGTGTTTCCTTCCCAAGTAACAGCCCTTTTATACTGAATTTCTACTTCTCTTCTGTTTTCTTTAAACTGCCTGATAATCCAGAGGATGCTTTCCATAATATCTACAGGTTCAAATCCAGCTACAACAACAGGAGTCTGATATAAATCAACAATCTCTTTATAAATTTTTGCTCCTGCTATTACAGATACATGGGAAGGTCCTATGAAAGCATCTATTTTTGCCTCTCCGCTGTCCATTATTGCTTTGACAGGAGGTGGGACAAGAACATGGTTTATATGAAAGTAGATATTTTTGATATTTTCTTTTAGGACTTTTTCTATAAGTGCAGCTGTCATGGGAGTTGTGGTTTCAAATCCAATTGCGAAATATATAACATTTTTATCTGGATTTTCCTTAGCTATTTTCAAAATATCAGATGGGGCATAGACCATTTTAATATTTTTGCCTTTTGCCCTTTCTTTTTGAAGTGAACTTTTAGAACCGGGGACTCTAATCATATCTCCAAGAGTTGCAATTATATTATTTTCATCCTGTGCCAATGCTATAGCATGGTCTATTCTTTCTTTTGGCATTATGCAGACAGGACAACCAGGACCATGGATAAAATCTATTTCTTCGGGTAACAGCTGTTTTAAACCGTATTTCATTATAGTGTGTGTATGCCCTCCACAAACTTCCATTATGTTTAATGGTCTGTTCGCTTCTTTCTTGATTAGTTTTGCCAAAGCCTGAATTCTTTTTGAGTCTCTAAAGTCTTTTAAATAATTTATATTAGGCATAACTATTCTCCAAAAATTTCTTTTCTTTCTTCTTCCTCCATATGTCTAATAATCTCCTCATAAACTTTTATACTTTCAAGGGCATCTTCTTCTCGCATTTTTGTCATTGCGTATCCTACATGGATTAGAACATAATCTCCTATATCTACAGGTTCAGGCATAAGGTCTAAAGAGACTTTCCTTTTTACTCCCATTGTATCTACAATTGCATAATTATCAGGTAATATTTCTATTATTTTAGACGGTATTGAAAGGCACATTCTTAGTCCTCCTTAAACAAATATTCCTCCAAAAGCTATGCTTTGCTTGTCTATAGGAAGTTTTCTATTTGTAATAATACTGTAACTTCCTCCAAAGTGTTTTAAAAATCTTCCTGTCAATACTGGATTTGAAAAGAAATTTCCACAAATGGCTATATTTTTAAGTTTTAGTTTATCCATAATTTTTGCACTTTCTTCTTTTAATCTATTTCCTAAACTCTCAAAAATGGAAAAAGCTATCATTTCATCTTCTACACCGGCAATTTTATAAGATAAAACACTTTGTATAGTTTTTATCCAATCAAAATAAAACATTCCATTTTCTTCATCTAAGATAAAATCTACTATGAGACCTTGATTTCCTTTAAAGTCTAAAGATTTAGCTTGTAAATATAGATATGGTTCTTCAAAATAGTTTATATTTTCTTTTGGAAAAATATTTGTTAAATAAGCAATTATATTCAAAATATGAGTTAAGCTGTTTATACTTTTACCTTTTACATTATCTTCTGGCTTTTCTATTTTTTCTTTTACCTCTGGGAACTTATTCATAAAATTATTAACAAGTCTATTTCCTTCTTCTGAAGATTGTTTTATTTTCTCGAAAATCCAGTAGGCATCATTTTTTATGTTTCCATAGGTTATTGATGGTTTTATCCAGATTATAGGCTTTAATTTTTCATTAAATCTTTTAACTGCTATAACATCTTGATTTGCATAGTAGGAAAAGTATATTCCAACTGTTCCTTCTTCAAATTTATTATGTTCTGCTATTACAGATAAAATTGCACCTTCATAAGCTTTAAATGAATTTTTATTTTTATATTTTACTTTTATTTCTTCATATTCTCCATTTAGGGTATTTACATTATTTAACTTATCCACAAAATCCTCAAGTTGTAAAAGAATTTTTTCTTTTTTATCTATTAAATATTCTCCATTTCCTAAATCTAAAACTGCGAAATCTTCAGCAATAGATAGATTACCGATTTTTTTAGAATGTATTATATTTGGAAAAATTCCTTTTTCACCTTCTTTTATTAAAATATTCCCTTGAACTGCAAAAACATAGGTCTCCTGTTGTTTATTTATTACTGGCAGGTCTACTTCAAGGTGAAAGTCTGTAATTGTTTGATTTTCTTCACTATCTGCTATAAACACATAGCTAATGCCCCTTTCTAATAAGTGTTTTGCCAACAAAATTAAAATTGGTTCATCTGGAAGCTTTATATTTATAAAATTTTCTGCAACAGAAACTAAATTTTTTTCAGGAAAATCTTTGGCCTGTGTAATTAATATTGGTTTTTCCTGAGAAGCTAAAGCTTTTATTTCTGTATCTGTTAAATAGGCAATTTTATTTAAAATTTTAGGATTTGTTATTAAAATGACAATAGGTTTTCCTTTTTTAATAGTTTTTAATTTCTTTATGTTTTCTTCTGTTATTTTCCCTATAAGTTTTTTTCCATTTGTAGTATAAACTTCTAATATATTGCCTTTATCAATAACTCCAGCTACAGAGTTAAAAGCACTAAAAGATTTTTCTCCATCAAACGCATATTTTTCATGTTCGCCTTTTTTAATATAAAGAGGAGTTAAACATTCAAAACATGAATTTAATGGATAATCCCCTTCATTTTTACATTTCTCGCATTTTTGAAAAAATTTAAATACTGTATTTTCCCTTTTGAAAGGATACTTATATAAGTATGAGTAATGGCTTCCACAAAATTCACAGGAAATGAATGGGTAGTAAAATTTTCTACTTTCTGGATTAAATAGTTTTTCTAAACATTCAGGACATGTAGATAAATTTTGAGGCAAAACATTTAAAGTTGTGTCTATTTTAAAACCTTCTTTTAATTTGTCAGGTATATTTTCTATTGCCTCAATATTAGCCTGCTTCATAAATATTGAAAGAGGTAACTTTTTACCAAGTTTATCTACGAATCTTTTTATGCTTTCTAAAGGACTATCTACATAGATAATTACTTTATCATTTTTTCTTTTTAGTACACCTTTGATATTTTCCTCTTCTGCTATTTGTTTTATTAACCTAAATATATTTTCATTTCCAGATAGAAATTCAAATTCTATTTTTAATTTAACAGTTTCTATAGTTTTCATCTCCTATCCTCTGCTTCACAAGTTCACCGTTGTAAGAACCAAAATGTTTAATTACAACATCTCTTAATGATAAGCTGTTCACTTTTTCATATTTAATTTCAAGCTTTTCAAGCTCTTTTAAAACCTGATATGTAGCAGTTTTAAAGCCTTCATTCTCTAAAGGTTTTGTTAAACCTATCTCTGAAATACATATATTTTCAGGTACAATTCCAATAATTATAGTTTCAGCTCTTTTTCCTTTTAAAGCTGTTAATTCAAGCATTTGTAAAACTTCAACTTCATGAGCTGTTTGGTGATAAGAACCTATTCCAGCTAAATCTTCAGCAGTTAGTCTATAGACAGAACCAGCTTTATCTTTTATAGATATAGTATCAACAAGTATTATATTGTCATAATCTTCTAAATATTCCATTAGTCTAAATCCAAGGGTTCCAGCATCAATTAAATCAATTTTAGGTTTAAATACATAGTTTTCCTGTAAATATTTAACGATAAAAACTCCAATTCCTTCATCTTTAAAAAGGATGTTTCCTACACCTACAACAGCTATTTTTTTCATAATGCACTCCTTAAAAGGAAAAAGGAGGCAAGCCCCATGGAGACTTGCTTATACCTCTTTTGCTGGTTTTTTAAATTTATATCCACCAAATACAATACCTATATCGCCTTCCTTCCAAAAGATTGTTCTCCACACTTGATAGTAAATATGAAATGCAACCCAAGATAAAATTAACCACATTGTAAAGTGATGCCACCATCTAACTCCTGCATGTCCTCCAAGTAACCAACCTACCCAATCAGTTGCTAAATGAAGAAGTGCTGGCCACCATGAACCTATTGCAGATAATCCACTTTCAAGCCCTTGAACATACATATAAAATCCTGTGAACAGCATCCAGAGTAAAAGAAGATGTAAAATAGTAAAATAAACAGCATTAAAACTATCTAAATGAGAACTGTCAAAATTTTTTCTTCTATTTAATGTTATTAGGTTCAAAAATACTTCCCAAAATTCCTTAAGATTTTGTTTGTTAGGTATTATTTTTTTATAAACTTTTTCGAATCTACTTGCAAAGTATAGGTAAAAAATAACAATAGAAACCACATCAAGAAGTAGTGCTGCAAAGAAATGAAAAAGTCTGTTATAAGCCATTACATACTTGTGAGCCGCAGGCTCTGCAATTAAAGCCTGAAAGTAAGGATTAGCTATGTAAAGTCCAGTTACAACAGCAGTAATTATTGAAAACACATTTATCCAGTGAATAATTCTCATTGTTGCAGTCATTCTTTTAACTTTTTCATACATTGCAAAGACCTCCTATTGGTTCAACCTTATAAACCCCTAATTCTTTGCCTTTTGTATCTATAATATGAACTGCACAGGCAATACATGGGTCAAATGAGTGAACAGTTCTTAATATTTCCACAGGTTGATGAGGGTCAACAACTACAGTATTGCTTGTTATTGCAGCTTCATAAGCTCCCATTCTACCTTTATAATCTCTTGGGGCTGCATTCCATGTTGATGGAACTACTGCCTGATAGTTTGCAATCTTTCCATCCACTATTCTAATCCAGTGTCCAAGAGAACCTCTTGGGGCTTCTTCAAGACCGTACCCCTTTAGTTCTTTCCCTTTTGTTAACTCATCATAATCAAACTCTGTCCATGTTGATAAATCTCCTTGTGCACAGTTTGTTGCAAGTTCATCTGACCACTCCATCATCATATCTGCCATTAACCAAGTTTCTATTGCCCTTGCAGCAGTTCTTCCAACAGTAGAAAATAGAGCTTTTGGAGGTAATCCTGCAAGTTTTAATGCTTTATCTACATAAGATTTTATTCTTTCATCTCCTGAAGCATATCCAACAACCATCCTTGCTAATGGTCCAACTTCTACTCTATAGTCATCATATATAGGAGATTTTATCCATGAGTATTTTTCCTCTACTTTTAATAGACCATTTTCATCAAATCCTGTGTATTTTGGATTTGTTTGACCATCCCAAGGGTGTAAAGGTTTATCTGTTCCCTCATACTCATACCAGCTATGGGTTACATCTTCTGCAACTTTTTGCTGGTCAAATGGTATTACTTTTGATAAGTCTTTATTTAAAACTACCCCTGATGGGAATAATGTTTTGCCTTTATACATAGGATTATCGTCTAATCTAAATCCCCCATAAGCAAGGTAATTTCCAAGTCCAGCTCCAACTCCATTTAGAGCTTCATCTTTGTAAACTTCCCCTGCCATAATAATGTCTGGTATATAAGCTCTTAGAACAAAATCTCTTGATTTTTCTAATAATTCTTTAAATAAAGCGTGTCTTGAGGGGTCTTTTAAATCCCTTACACATGTTACTCCACCAACAACTATTGATTGAGGGTGCGGATTTTTACCTCCCCAAACTGCCATCATTTGAGCCATCCATCTTTGAGCTTCAAGTGCATCAAGGTAGTGTGTTGTAGCAATTAAATTCTGTTCAGGAGAAAATTTATAAGCTTTATTTCCCCAGTAAGCATTTGCAAAAGGCCCAAGTCTTCCACCTTCTACAAACTTTTTAAGTCTATCTTGAATAGCTTTATATCTATTTGGAGAGTTATTCCATGGATTATCAGAATAATTTTCAGCTATTTTGGCAGCTTTGTAAGGGTCTGCCTTTAAAGCAGAAACAACATCAACCCAGTCTAAAGCATGAAGATGATAAAAATGAACTACATGGTCATGTAAATATAAAGAACCTTGAATAAGGTTCCTAACTAATCTCGCATTTTTTGGAATTGTTATCCCAAGGGCATGTTCTGCAGCTTCAATGCTTCTTTGGTAATGTGTACCTGTACAAACTCCACATATCCTCATAGCCATAAGACCACAGTCTCTAGCATCTCTACCTTTTAAAATTGTTTCAATTCCTCTCCACATAGTAGAAGAGCTGTAGGCATCAACAATTCTGTTGTTTTCATCAATAACAACTTCTATTCTTAAGTGTCCTTCAATTCTTGTAATTGGGTCTATTACGATTCTCTCTTTAGTAGCCATTTATTTATACCTCCTATTGGTTGTTCTGATCATTTTTTTTACCAGCAACTAAGCTTGCAACAGCATGAACTCCAATACCAATAGCTGTCGCAGTTAATATTCCAAGACCCACTTGATCTACTGTAGATTCAACCCCCGTTAATCCTGGAGGTTTAATATTAGACGCAGCAAGTGGTCTTTCTGTTGCATATTTATCCCAAAAATCTGGTTCAGAACAACCTATACATCCTCTACCAACTCCAATTGGCCAGTTTGTTCCATCGTTGTATCTAACTATTGAGCAGTTGTTAAATGTAAATGGTCCCTTACATCCCATTTTATAAAGACAGAAGTTATTTTTAGCTCCTTCATCTCCCCATTCTTCAACAAATTCACCAGCATCAAAGTGAGCTCTTCTTTCACAGTTATCGTGGATTCTATATCCGAAGGCAAACTTAGGTCTTAATAGGCTATCTAACTCTGGTAGTTCTCCAGTCAAAATGTAATGCATAATTACTCCAACCATATTTGTTGGATTTGCAGGGCAAGCTGGAATATTTACAACAGGCTTTCCTTTTACTACATCCATAACTCCAACTGCACCTGTCGGATTTGGATAAGCAGCAGGAATTCCGCCAAAAGATGCACAAGCCCCAACAGCTATAACTGCAGCTGCATCTTTAGCAAGTCTTTGAACTCTTTCAACTCCTGTTTCTGGGTGTCTTCCTATAGTAAATGCTTCAGGCATTCCAACAGGAATAGAACCTTCAACAAATAATAGATATTTTCCTCTAAAGTCGTGTACTGCCTTTTCTAGAGCTTCTTCGGCCTGATCTCCTGCAGCAGCCATCAGTGTTTCATGATATTCAAGAGATAAGTAATCAAGTATTAATTCATCAACAGTAGGGGCAGAAGAACGAAGTAAAGCTTCAGAATTTCCATCACAATCCTGTATATTTATCCATATAACAGGAATTCTATTCATAACCTCTGCAGCTTCAGCCACAAGGGGTTCAAAAGTAGGAGGTAACATTAAAAGTGCTGTTGTAGCAGACACCCACTTTAAAAAATCCCTTCTTGAAAGTTCCCACATATCAAGCATTTTTTCGAATTTAACATCAACTTCTCTAACAGGCTCCATAGCTTTAAGTTCATCAAGCCTTTTTCTCATTTTTTCATATAAAGCTTTATAATATGCTTCTCCTCTGTTTGTATTTACATAATTTGTAGGTTTTGTAAAGACATTCCTGAGATGTTCTCTGCTGAAAAATTGCATTTTAATCCCTCCAAATGAATAATCATTCATTTATAATCTTGAATGAATATTTTTTCATTGTCAAGTGTATAAAAAAATTCTAATTTTTTAATGTGTGGTGCATACAGAACAGACATCAAAACTTCTAATTATCATTTCTGCTTTTAGTTGATTATCAATTCCTATAAGAGCTTTTTCTGCAGGAGATAAATATTTTTTACATCTCGTTCCTAAGTTCCAAACTGTAGGAGTGATAATGTCATACTTTTTTATTCTCCCTTCTTTAGCTATTATTTTATGAATCAACGAACCTCTTGCTGCTTCGCAAAGGCCATAAGATTTTCCTTCTAAATTTTTTATATCTAATTTAGACTTTATATATGAGGGTTCTTTTATATTTATGTTTAATAAATAATTTTTAACAGCTAAAAGTAGTTTTCCAATTTCATCAACTCTTGCCCAAATTCTCGGTATGTAATAACCCTTGAAATTTTTGATTAAATTTAAAAATAACTTATCTTCATTATTAATTCTTCTTGCTAAAGGTCCTGTCTCAAAAGGTTTCCCTTCATATCTTGGTGCTTTTGCCCACGAATACTTATTTTTTGAAAAATTAGGTTTTCCTTTCTCCAAAAAAGAAAAAGTTCCCACTTCTTCAACTTTGTTTATATCAAAATTACATTTCTTTCTTCTTGTAATACCTTCTGAAATAAAGGGATTTATATTACACACTGTCAAAAATCTATCATAAGCTTTACCTAAATTTTTAAATCCGAGTTTTAAAGCTTCTTGTATAACTATTTTCAGGTCTCCATTTGATTTGTCTAAAAATTCTTCAAAAGAAGTTAATGTTAAATATTCATCTAGTTTCATACCGATAACATCTTCCTCAAAATACTCTAAAACGCTATCAACAATAGATATGGCTTCCATAATTTCTGTTTGTGTTGGTTCACACATTACACCACCAGGGATACTATAAGAAGTATGAGGCCACTGACCACCAAAAATTGCAATTACTTTTACAATTTTAGAACTAAACTCTACTGCTTTTCTCCATTTTTTTCCTCTTATTGGGTAAAAATCTTTCAAGGCTTCATTAAACTTAATAAAATCTGGAATAACAAATAAATAAAACCATCTAATATGATTTTGTATCATCTCACAGGACAGGGTTATATTCCTAATAAGCTTTGCTTTTGGTGAAACTTCTAATTTATAACCATTTTCTAAATATAGATTTTCAAGGGCATTTGTTGTTGCAATCAAATGGGCATGTCCACAAATTCCACATACCCTTGGAGTTATAATAAGAGCATCTAATAAAGGCTTATTTTCTAAAATAAATTCAAAACCTCTAAAATTAGGAGCTATTATATACGCATCTTTGATTTTTCCTTTTTCCCATATAAGTTTTAACTCTATTTCGCCTTCTACTCTGTTTAGAACGGTTTTTCTTACTTTTGGCATAATTAATCAGTTTCTTCTAATTTTTTAGAAGTCCTTTCATTTTTTAAGGTTTTTGCTACTCCTGAAATCAATATATATGTTCTTTTAGAAACCCCAAGAGGAACTTCCTCTGGAATTCCCATATTTTTCTTTGTTTCAAAAAAGTTTTCATTCAATGGGAAGTTATATTCTGTACAACCTATACATGGCATTCCTGCTCTTGTTTTTGAAGAAATCCTATTCCATAGAATTTTATTACATGGAGCATGTGTTAATGGTCCCCTACAACCAAGATTATAAAATAAACATCCTTCTTTAGTTCCAAATTCTTCTGCTTCAGTTTTCCATTCAAAGTATTCATTTCTTATACATCCATCATGGGGTAGGTACATAAAAAGTTCTTTTGGTCTGTTTAATTTATCCAAATAAATTTTCCTATTGTAATATAATGCAAGCAAAGTTTGAGTAAACCAAGCTGGATGGATAGGACAACCAGAGATATTTATTACAGGGTATCCAGATTTAGTTTTAAAATCTGATGGCAAAAATCCATCTTTTTCCTCAAACTTAAATTGTAGCCCTGAAACATCGTTATTTTTATCATACAAGGCTGGAAAGTTTCCATTAGCTGCACAATTACCAACAGCAATTATATAACTTGCTTTATTTTTTAGTTTTTCTATTATTTCACCTATAGAAAATTCTCCAATTCTACAAAAATTTTTGTTTTTTGTTATAGCTCCTTCAACTACCAAAAAATCTAAGTTTATATGACCTTTTTCTATATCTCTTATTATTTCTAATAAATTATTATCAATAGACAATGAAGGATGATATAGAAGCTCTATTTTAGAAAATAATTCATAAAAATACGGATTTTCTGCATTTAGTAAAGATTGTGTATTACCATTACAGGTTAGACCTTGTATCCAAATTAAAGTTTTCATAGCTAATCAGCTTTTAAAGCCCTCCATATGTTCTCCGCCAGTTCATTAGCATAATCTATAGGTTCTTTCATTAGCATTCCTTCACCCTTTAAAAACACTATACCACCAAGTGGTCCCATTACTGTAACAAAAGCGGAAAATAAGTCTTGATTTCTTAAATCTCCCTTTCTAACTCCCTCTTCTAGAAATAACATTATTTCAGTTACAACTTCCTGAACACATAAAAAACCTTCACATCCTTCTGAAAAGACCTCTCTATTTGATAAAAAAACTCTTAAAAAATAATCTATAAGTTCTGGATTTTCTTCAGCAATTTCTATAAATCTTTTAACTAATAAATATATTTTGTCTTTGGTTGAAATATCCATTTCATTTATTTTTCTAATTTCTTGTCCTAATAAATGTGAAGAATACTGCATAATATATTTAGCCAGTTCTTCCTTACTTTTAAAATAGTTATATAAATTACCTACACTCATACCAAGTTTCTTAGCTATATCAGGTATAGTTGTATTATAGTATCCATTTTTTGCAAATAATCTACATGCAACTTTTACTATTTCTTGCTTTCTTCTTTCCTTTTCTATGGTTTTAGGCAACAGCGATATCCTCCTAAACTTTCAAGGATAACTTTAATTTTAAATAGTTTATCCATTTGCCTAAATTTTCTCCAGTTTTTGTAGATATTTGAATTACATCCATTTTGGGATTTAATGCCCTTGCTTCTTCTACAGCCTTGCTTACATCAAAATCAAAATATGGCAATAAATCTATTTTTGTTATAAGCATTAAATCTGCATTTTTAAACATTACAGGATATTTTGCAGGTTTATCATCTCCTTCAGGAACAGATAACAAAACTACATTTATATGTGTCCCTATATCATAGGAAGCTGGACAAACAAGATTTCCAACATTTTCTACAAAAACTAAATCTAACTCTTTTAAGAGCATATGATGTATTCCATCATGAACCATAAACGCATCTAAATGACAAGCCTGTCCAGTTGTAATTTGATATGCTGGAACTCCTTTAGCTTTTATTCTCTCTGTATCTCTATTTGTCTCTAAATCCCCTTCTATAACTCCAATTTTTACTTCATCTTTTAAAAGCTCAATAGTTTTTTCCAGTAAAGTTGTTTTTCCTGCCCCCGGAGAACTCATTAAATTTACAGCAAAAATACCATGTTCATCAAAATGTTTCCTATTACTTTCTGCTTGCTTATCATTTGCATCTAATATTTTAGAAATAACTTCTACCGTTTTTTTGTCTTTTATAGCTGGGTTAGAATGGTTATGAGTATGATGGGGACTTATATTGTTTTCATGATTTTGTGTGTGATTATATAGATGTGTATCTGTTATAGAACAACCACAATCTTTGCACATAACTATCCTCCTATATTTAATGAATACCTATTCGTTAATATAATAACAAAATAAATTAGGTCAATAAAATTTATAATTAAGCTTATGATAATTACACACCTTTTGTGAGGTAAATAAAAATGGATATAGAAAGAAATATTGAACAAACTAGACAAGCTATTAAAGAAGCAGATGCAGTATTAATAACAGCAGGAGCAGGAATGGGAGTCGATAGTGGACTCCCAGATTTTAGAGGTAAAGAAGGTTTTTGGAGAGCTTATCCAATTGCAAGGAAACTAGGTTTAAGATTTGAAGAAATGGCAAACCCAAGAATGTTTTTAAAAGAAGAATATGTTCAACTAGCTTGGGCTTTTTATGGACATAGACTAAAGATTTATAGAGAAACAAATCCTCATGAAGGTTTTTATATATTGAAGAAACTAGGAGAATTAAAAAATAACGATTATTTCGTTTTTACTTCAAATGTTGATGGACAATTTCAAAAAGCTGGATATCCAGAAGACAAAATAGTTGAAATACACGGGAGCATACACCATTTACAATGTACACTTCCTTGCAGCGACGATATATGGTCTGCTAAAAATATAGAAATAAAAATAGACGAAGAAAAATTCAGGGCCATTCCACCTTTGCCAACTTGTAAGCATTGTGGGAGACTTGCAAGACCAAACATTTTAATGTTTAACGATTTTCATTGGGTACCTATAAGAACAGAAAGCCAAGAGTTTAGACTAAGAGTTTGGTTAAACAGTGTAATAAGAAAAAATAAAAAACTAGCAATAATAGAAATAGGAGCAGGAACAGCAGTCCCAACTGTTAGATATTTTTCAGAGAGAACAGCAAGAGAAACAAAAGGAACTTTAATAAGAATAAACCCCAGGGATTACCAAGTCCCAGAAGGGCAAATAGGTTTACCTTTAAAGGGACTAGAAGGTATAAAACTTATAACTGAAGGAATTTTATAGTAAGTGCAAATACTTGACAATATAGATTATGGGCATATATAATATTAATCCAATTTGATGGTGTTCCCGAGTAGCTCAGCTGGCAGAGCAGGCGGCTGTTAACCGCCGGGTCGGGGGTTCGAATCCCTCCTCGGGAGCCATTTATTTACTTTTTAGAAAAAATAAAATAGAAGAAAGGAAGTATCAGTCAAATTTAAAACCTTCCAAAAAATCTCAAGTGTTCTGATATTTCCTCTCTTTATATATTAAAGGAGGACATTTATGTCAAAATTTTCACAATTACCTATTTCAAAACAGGTACTAAATTCTATTTCCAAAATGGGCTATGAAAATCCAACGGAAATACAGAAAAAAGCTATTCCTATAGCTTTAGAAGGAAAAGATATTATTGCTCAAGCCCAAACAGGAACAGGGAAAACTGCAGCATTTGGAATTCCACTTATTGAAAAAGTAAATCCAAGAGCAAGAAAAATTCAAGCATTAGTGTTAGTTCCAACTAGAGAATTGGCTATTCAGGTTGCTAAAGAGCTAAAAGATATTGGTAGAAGCAAAAAAGTTTTTGTTTTATCTGTTTATGGTGGAAAGTCTATACAACATCAAATAAAGTTTCTAAAAAAAGGAAATGATGTAATCATTGTTGGAACACCGGGTAGAGTGAAGGATTTGATAGAAAGGGGATTTTTAAAACTTGATAATGTAGATATGTTTGTTTTAGATGAAGCAGATAGAATGCTTGATATGGGATTTATAGAAGATATAGAGTTTATAATGTCTAATCTTCCAGAAAATAAGCAAACTTTACTATTTTCTGCAACAATGCCTAAAGAAATTTTAAATCTTGCAGAAAAATTTTTAAATGAAGATTATGCTTTTGTAAAAGTTGTTCCTGAAAAAATAACAGTTGAGAAAATTAAACAAAAAGCTTATAGAGTTGATAGTAATAAAAAGTTAGAAACTTTTATAAAAGTATTAAAAGAAACTCAAGAAGGAAAAGCTATTGTTTTTACTAAAACTAAAAAAATGGCAGACGAACTTGCAAAGAGACTAAAAGAACACGGTTTTAATGCAGATGCTATCCACGGAGATTTTTCTCAGGCTAAAAGAGAAAAAGTTTTAAGGTCTTTTAGGGAAGGTAAACTTGATATTTTAGTTGCTACAGATGTTGCAGCAAGAGGGTTAGATATTAAAGATGTAAAAGTTGTTTATAACTTTGATTTACCAAATGATACAGAAAGTTATGTTCATAGAGTAGGAAGAACAGGAAGAGCAGGTAATGAAGGATTAGCTATTTCTTTCTTTACTCCTGATGAAGATATTTTCTTTACTAGAATTTTAAAGGTAACAAAAGCACCTATTGAGCTTATAAATTTATCTTCAAATCCTTTAAAAAAACAAAGACCAAATAATAAAAAAGGATTTAAAAGAAGAAAATTTTTAAGAGCTTAATGAAAAGGGGGAATATTACCCCCTTTAAACTTAGTTTGTCCCTAAAATCTTTTCTAACTCTTGAACTACCTTTTCTACATGACCTTTAGCTTTTACATTTTTCCATTTTTTAACTATTGTTCCATCAGGAGAAATTATATAAGTTGAACGAATTACTCCAACTGTGGTTTTACCATACATTTTCTTTTCACCATAAGCGTCGTAAGCTTCTAGAACTTTTTTATCTTTGTCTGATAGCAGATAAAAGTTTAAGTTATATTTTTCTTTAAATTTCTTATGGCTTTCAACACTATCAGGGCTAATTCCTGCTACAACTGCTTTTTCTGCAAGGATATTCATATTATCTCTAAAATCACAAGCTTCTGTAGTGCATCCAGGGGTATTGTCTTTTGGATAGAAGTATAAGATAAGGTATTTACCTTCTGATAGTAAATCTTTTAAGCAGATTTCTTTTTCTTCTCCCTCAGGTGTTAACCCTGGTAAACAAAAATCTGGTGCTTTTTGTCCTTCTTCTATAGGCATAAGTTAATACCTCCTTTTTTTTATTTGTATCTTTTTAAAAGTTCTTCCTGTATATCTTCTAATTTAACTCCAGCATTGGCAAGTGCAACAATCAAATGAAAAATTAAATCTGCAGTTTCATAAATAATTTCATCTTTATCTTTATTTTTTAAAGCAATTACTGTTTCTATTGCTTCTTCACCAACTTTTTGAATTATTTTATCAGACCCTTTTTCAAAAAGTTTTGATACATAAGAACCTTCTGGTTTTGTTTCTTTTCTTTCTAAAATTTTTTTATATAAAGAATGAAAAATTTCATAAGCATCAGGCTTTTGATTTTCTTCAAAATTTATATCTCTATAAAAGCAACTTTCATTTCCAGTATGACAGGCTACATTATAATCCTTAACTAAATAAAGAATGCTATCCCCATCACAATCAACTTTTACCTTGACTACTTTTTGCTTGTTACCTGATGTTTCACCTTTTACCCAGATAGAGTTTCTAGAGCGAGAAAAGTATGTTGCATATCCTGTCTCAAGGGTTTTTTTTATTGCTTCTTC
>WFXI01000312.1 GCA_015490675.1 Hydrogenothermaceae bacterium | reverse complement strand
GCGTTAAATCCACCTTCTGCAAATATTTGCCTTAAAGTATTGGGTAGTCTCCACGCAACAAAAAAGGCATCTGTTAAGCTACTTGCCCCAAATACAAAAGCAATTACTGCATCTCTAATAAATCCAAAAATACGACTTATAAATGTGGCAATACCAAAAATGAATGTATATTTAATAAAACTACTTTGCATTCGAATAATTAGGTTCTATTTTTACCTTAAATGTTAAAAACTTTCTTTTCCCATTTTCAAAAACAGTTAATCTAACAGTATATTCTCCTGATACTATATCATTGTTTTCAAAATCTTTTTGATTCCAGCACCATTTCTTCTTTTGTTTTGGTTGAATTTTGACTATTTGCTGGGTTGCAATAGGTGCAAATAGAAGTTTTTCACCTTCAAACACAACCCAGGGAGCAGAAGAAGGAAGAATTACTTCACTATTAGTGTTATTTTCTATATAAAAGCAAACCTTCTCTCCTTTTTTGTATATATCTTTATCTGGTTTAAAAACTATAGAAGCTAGAGAAATATTAAAAAATGCTAACAATAAAACTAATAAAGACCTCATTTTTTGCCTCTTAAATTTTGAAATTTTTATAAATATACTAACATACCCATTGAAAAATTTTAAAAATAGACTTATCCATAAAAAGTATACTAAACAAGGAGGGATATAAATATGAAATTAAAACTTCTTATATTTTTTCTTCTAATTCCTGTTGTTATTTATGCAAATGAAGTAAAAAAAGTAGTTATAGACCTCAGGACAGGAGATTTAAAGACTTTTGAAGATTTAGTTAATGGTATAGCAAATAACATACAGTATTATCAAAACAAACTAGAAGATTTAAAGGTAGTAATTGTAGCCCACGGAAATAGTTATAAATTTTTCTTAAAAGATTTATCTAATACAATTTATAAAAATGATAAAGAAGTAATAAAAAAACAGAAAACTCTATATCAACGATTAAAAAATCTAGTTGACTTTTATGGAGTAAAAATAGAGATTTGTGAAGTAGGTATGAAAGCTAGAGGTCTAAAGAAAGAAAATTTATATGAGTTTGTTAAACCAGTTTATACTGCAATGACAGGTTTAGTAGAATGGCAGAATAAAGGTTATGCATATATGATAATTCCATAAAGAATTATTATGTTATAATTCTAAAAATACATAATAAAAGGGGTTCATTATGAAAAAATTCTTATCCTTATTTGTTTTAACTTTATTTTTTAGTATTTTTACTTATGCAAGTGAAAAAGTAGTTTATGTTGATATTAAAAAGGTATTTATGGAATCTAAGGCTGGCATTGATGTTAAAAATTATTTACAAAAAAAGGCAGATGAAGCTAGAAACTATATACAAACAAAAGCATCTTTAATAGATAGAAATAATCCTAAAGCTATGCAAGAATTGCAACAAGAAGCTATGCAAAAGCAAAAAGAAATAAACGATTTACAACAAAGAATAATTAATAAATTCACAAATTTTATAAAGGGAGCAATCACAGAATTTGCAAAGAAAAATGGATATGAACTTGTTGTAGATAAGCAGGCTGTATTATTTGGACAGGATAAATACGATAAGACAAAAGATTTCTTGAAGTTTTTTGACGAAAAATATCAGAAAGAAAAGCCTAAGTTTGAGTAATGCTAATTGCATTACTAACAGATTTTGGATACAAAGATGGATTTGTTGGAACTGTTAAAGGTGTTATTAAATCAATAAATCCATCTGTTGATATTATAGATATTACTCACGAAGTATCATCTTTCAATATTTTAGAGGGAGCCTTAATTTTAAAGGCTTCTTTTAAATATTTCCCTACTGGAACAATTTTTACAGTTGTAGTAGACCCAGGAGTTGGAACAGAAAGAAAACCTATAATTGTAAAAACAAAAAATTATTTTTTTGTGGCTCCTGATAATGGAATCTTATCGCCTATCTTAGAAGAAGAAAAACCAGGAAAAATTATTCATATAAAAAATCCAAAATTTACTTTAAAAGCAGATAATAATACATTTCACGGTAGAGATATTTTTGCTCCTGTGTCTGCATATTTATCTGCTGGAATAGATATAAATGAGTTTGGAGAAGAAATTAATGAATATAAGAAGCTAGAAGTTCCAAAGGCAAGATATAGAGATAGAAAAATAGAAGGAAAAATATTATTTTTTGATAAATTTGGAAATGCTGTAACAAATATAAAAAGAATTACTAATTTCAAAAAGGGTTTTGTTAAAGATATTCCTATAAAGAAACTTATAAATGCTTTCTTAGAAGGGGAAAAAGAGGGATTAAATCTAATTAAAGGAAGTTTTGGCTTTTATGAAATAGTTGTTCCGTTAGATAGTGCAAAAG
>WFXI01000311.1 GCA_015490675.1 Hydrogenothermaceae bacterium | reverse complement strand
TAAAGAAAGTGCTAAAGCTTTTTTCATGCTGCTTTCTCCTTCACAAGAATTTTTTCTACAATTTCTTTTGCTAATTCTTCAACAACCTGGTCAATTTTAGCTTTTTCTTCTTCTACAGCTTTAGCAATTTTAGCCTTCTCTTCTTCTATTAGTTTTTCTGCTTCTTCTGTTGCAGATTTGATTATATTTGCTACAAGTTCATTTGTTTCTTTTTTAGAGTTTTCTACGATTTTTTTAGCTTCCTCTTTAGCTTCATTAAGGAGTTTTTCTACTTCTTCTAATAATTTTTGAGCTTGGTCGTTATTTTTTTGAGCTTCTTCTAATAAAGTTGATACTGTATGTTCCCTTTCTTCATATATTTCAAGATATGGGTCAAAAAAGAGTTTTTTCATTACAAATGTAAATATTAAAAATAAAATTAATTGAACAAATAAAGTGATATCAGGAATTACCCCTACATGGATATGCTCCACACTAAACCTCCATTTTACAAAATCAATCTTAATTATCTTATCATAATAAAGGTTTAATTTTCAAAGGTTTGTTTATTATAATTATGTTTATGGAATGTAAAACTATAGTTGTAAAAATAGGTTCTCAACTTCTTGCAAATAAGAATAAAACAGACATAGATACAGATTTTATTGAAAATCTTGCAAAACAGGCCAAAAAATTAAAAGAGCAAGATAAAAATCTATTGATTGTATCTTCTGGAGCTGTCCTAGCAGGAATAAAAAAATTAGGATTAAAGAAAAGGCCTTCAACTATTACAGAAAAACAGGCTATTTCTGCAGTAGGACAGGCATATTTAATCCAGCTTTATGACAAAATTTTTTCTAAATATGGATTAACTATTGGACAGATTTTACTTACAACAGAAGGATTAAAAAATAGAAAAAGATACAACTATGCAAGAAATACGATAAATAAGCTTTTGGAATTAGATGTAATTCCTATAATAAATGAAAATGATACAGTGGCAGTTGAAGAAATTGTATTCGGGGATAATGATTTTTTAGCTGCTCATGTTTCTGTGTTAGTAAATGCAGATTTACTAGTAATTTTATCAACTGCTGGTGGGGTATATACAAATGACCCTGATAGCCCTGATAGTAAGTTAATCAAAGAAATTAAAGATATAAATGAAGCTTTACAATTTGCTGGTAGCTCCAAATCAGAATTTGGAACAGGTGGAATGAGAAGTAAACTAGAAGCCTCTGAAATTGCTGTTAGCCACGGAATTCCTGTGGTAATAGCACCTAAGGAAGAAAATATAGTTTTAGATATATTAAGTGGAAATATAAAGGGAACTTTTATTCACAAACAAAAGAAAAAGTATTCAGGAAAAAAAAGCTGGATAGCTTTACTTTCTGAAGTTAAAGGTAAAGTTATAGTAGATGAAGGAGCTGAAAAAGCTTTAAAAAATGGAAAAAGTTTACTTCCTGCAGGAATAAAACAGGTAGATGGATATTTTTCAAAAGGTGAAGTTATAGCTATAGAAAATGAAAGAGGAATAATAATTGGAAAAGGAATTAGTGAATATAATTTTAAAGAATTGAAATCTGTTATCGGTAAGAAAAATCAAAGAGAAGCAATTCATACAGACAATATGGTGATATTTGAAAATGTATAAGTATGCAAATGTTCCAAAAGAACTTATAAAAAAGTTAGAAAAAGAGCAGATAGGACTTTCTAAAAAGTTAAATTTAACTGATAAAAAGAAGATAGATGAAATCAAATACATTGCAGGGGTAGATACAACTTTTACAGATATATGGAATAAGCAAACAACAGCAATATCTTCAATTGTAGTTTTAGAATTTCCTTCATTAAAAGAAGTAGAAACTGTATATACAGTTAAAGAAATAGATTTTCCATATATACCAACATTTTTAGCATATAGAGAACTCCCTGTAATTTTAGAAGCTTATGAAAAATTAACTATTAAACCAGATGTATTTTTTATAGACGGTATGGGAATTCTGCATCCTAGAAAAATGGGAATTGCTTCTCATTTTGGAGTAATAACTGGAGAAATATCTATAGGTGTTGGAAAATCAAAGCTGATTGGAGACTTTCAAGAGCCTGATAATAAACCTTTATCATCAAATCCTATCTATGTAGATGGAGAATTGAGAGGATATATTCTAAGAAGTAAAAAAAACGCCAACCCTATTTTTATTTCCCCTGGAAATAATATTTCATTAGAAAGTGCTTTAAAGTTAACTATAAGCACTTTAAAAGGCTATAAACTCCCTGAACCTACTCGACTTGCTCATAATAAACTTCAAACCTATAGAAAAAGATATATTGGAGGGAAAGTTGATAAACATTGACTATACTAATGTAATGGCTGATACAATTGGAGAAAGGGATGGACTATTAAGAGAAGAAATACTATCCCTCAAATACATACTAAATGAGGCTCATTACAAAATTCAAAAGAATATAGATAAACAGTATTTCTTTTTAAAACTTCCAGAAATGGATACAACAGACATAAAAGAATATGCAAACTTTGTAAAAGAAAACTTTGAGTATTTTGTTTTAGTTGGAATTGGAGGTTCATCGTTAGGAACAGAAATGCTAGTTCAAGCTTTAAAATGGATTAACTATAACCAGTTTCATTTTCCTAAATTTTATGTTTTAGATAATGTGGAGCCAGAAAAAGTGGCTAGTGTTTTAGAGCTTATAGATGTAAGAAAAACCTGTTTTAATGTAATATCAAAGTCTGGTTCAACTATAGAAACTATTGCTAACTTCATGATAGTTCTTGATTTATTAAAAGAAAAGCTAGAAGAAAATTGGAATAAACATATTGTAATAACTACAGACCCTCAAAAAGGATTTTTAAGAGAATTTGCTAAAAAACATAATATAAAAACATTTGAAGTTCCTCAAAATGTTTCCGGAAGGTTTTCTGTTTTATCTGCGGTTGGATTATTCCCTGCATCTGTAGTTGGAATTAATATTGATGAGCTTTTAGATGGTGCTAGAAGAATGAAACAATTATGTTTAGTTGAAGAACATGTGGAGCATAATCCTGCTTATTTAATAGCAGTTTTACATTTTTTAGCAAATATGAGGAGAAAAAAAAGCATAGCTGTTATGATGCCTTATGTAGAAAGACTTAGTAGATTTGTAGATTGGTGGAGGCAACTTTGGGCAGAAAGTTTAGGTAAAGACGAACTTGGGCAGACCCCTGTAAAGGCAATGGGAACAATTGACCAGCACTCACAAATACAGCTTTACAGGGAAGGTATAAAAGACAAAATAATTACATTTATCACTGTTGAAAGTCCTGATAGAGATATAAAAATTCCAGAAGACATACCTGAAGAATTAAAATTCCTAAGAGGTAAAACTTTAAATCAACTTTTAAAAGGAGAACTTATTGGAACAAAAGCGGCTTTTATTAAAAGTAAAGTTCCAAACTTAACAATAACTCTAGATAAATTAACTCCTTATAATATAGGAATGCTTATTATTATGTATGAACTTGCAACTGCTGTATCAGGATTTTTATATAAAGTAAATCCGTTTGACCAACCTGCAGTCGAAGAAGGTAAAGAGTTTATGTATGCTTGGATAGGGAAAAAAGGATTTGAAGACAAACTTGAGGAACTAAAGGAAATTTACAAAGAGAAATATAAATTAAAGATTAAGTAGGAGGATAATAATGAAAATATTGATTATAGATGAAAATCTTATGCTCAACTCAAAAATAAAAAAACTAGCAGAAGATAGTGGATATAATCCTAAAATAATAGCTTTCTTTAAGGAAAAACATCTAAATGATTTAGAAGAAATTAATCCTGATTTT
>WFXI01000310.1 GCA_015490675.1 Hydrogenothermaceae bacterium | reverse complement strand
AGTTCACACAACAACAGTTTATCCTCAAACACAATAGGAGGCTATAAATGGCTACAAATGAGAATTACTATACGATATTGACCAGTTATGGAAAACAGGCACTTGCAAATGCACAGGCAAGCGGAACAAGTGTGAATTTAGTAGAGTTTGCTGTTGGCGATGGAAACGGCAGTTATTACGCACCAAACGAAACTCAAACAGCTCTCAAAAATGAAGTTTACAGGGCACAGATAAACAGAATAACTACCGATTCATCAAATCCAAACTGGGTGATAGTGGAGGGAATTATCCCCTCAGATGTCGGTGGATTCACGATTCGTGAAATAGGAATATTTGATGAACAAAATAAACTGATTGCTATTGGAAACTATCCTGAAACATACAAGCCCATTTTAAGCCAAGGTGCTGGAAATGATATGTATATACGCTTTATCATGGAAGTTGAGAATGTAGATAGTGTTCAACTCAAAATAGACCCAGCTATAGTTTTAGCGAGTAGAAAATATGTAGATGATGAGATAACTACTCACAATTCAGACACAACAGCTCATACAGATATAAGAAATGAAATTACAAATTTGCAAAATAATAAAGCTAGTATTGATTTGAATAATATAACTTCGCTTGGAAAAATTCTTGATTTTGATGGTTCTGGCTCTGGACTTGACGCTGATTTCGTAAGAGGTTTACCTGCAGACTTTCAAAATAGCTTTGGAACTGCTGGATATCAAAAACTACCCTCGGGATTAATTATACAGTGGGGAGTAACAACAAGTTCGGGGACAAGAACATATGCAACTTTCCCTGTAACATTTCCGAATGCAGTTTTAAGCGTAACTTATTCAGAAAGAAGCAGA
Source organism: Hydrogenothermaceae bacterium (assembly GCA_015490675.1). Lineage (GTDB taxonomy): Bacteria > Aquificota > Aquificia > Aquificales > Hydrogenothermaceae > Hydrogenothermus. The sequence continues at coordinate 6,049 of WFXI01000310.1, read as the reverse complement.
CAGGACTGGAACACTTATATAGTAAATTTATCAAATTCGGGGTTTACAGCAGGAGTAGACGGAGGAGGGAATATGCCAACTGTGTATTATATTGCAATAGGTTACTAGGAGGGAAGCTATGAAATATGCAATATTTGACAGTACAGGATTTCCAAAAGCTTTCTATGATAGTGAAATTCACAAAAAAATCCCTAGAAATGCTGTTCAAATCACAGATGAGCAATGGAAAGAATTCATAGAAAACCAAGGAAAAAGAAGATGGGACTTTGAGAAAAACGATGTTGTAGTATATGAACCACCTCTACCATCTTTGAATGAATTGAAAAAACAAAAACAAAAAGAACTTTTGTTATATGAAAAGCAGAGACTTCAGAAAATCTTAGACAGCTATGGTTACATTTCACTTGCAGATGTTCAATTTTACGCCTCCCAAAACGACCAAGAAGCACAAGCAATACTCAGCTGGTATCAAGCCTATGACGATCTCATCTGGTCATACATAGACAACGACCTATCAGCATTTACAGATCTTGAAGAATTACTTGCAATTGATATGAAAAACATTGAAGAGCAAATATATCAGCAGTCAATACAACAATCACCACTGCCACAAAACGAGGAATAGGATGAAGCTCGCTGATGTAATAAAACAAATAGAAAGCTCAAATAATAAGTTAGCAGTTCGTTTTGAGCCGCTTTTTTACCAAAGATTAAAAGAGCAAGAATTTAACGATAAATCTATTCAAAAGATAAAACAACTTCACAAATGCAACACAGATACAGCTTATATGATAGCAAGCACTAGCTGGGGCTATTTTCAGATAATGGGATATAACCTGTATTTTTATTCTTTAACCGATAAAACAGTTTTTGAATTTCTATTTGACGAAACAGAGCAAGAACAAGCATTTGAAAAGTTTACACAAATTAAAAACATAAACTTTACAGTTGAAGAGTTGTTAGAAGATGAAAAGAAAGTTAGAAAATTTGCAAAACTCTATAACGGAGATGAAATAGGTTATTCAAAAAAAATTCAGAGGTTATTACAAAATGTTTAACTTTTTGCCAATTGTAGGAACTATAGTTGACAAAGTTGCAGACATAATAGACCAGACCGTAGAAGACAAAGACCTTGCAAACAAAATAAAATCACAAATACAGCTAACCATTTTAACCAAAGAATACGACCAAATAGCAAAAGAACTTGAAGCAAAAAGAGACATTATTGTTTCAGAAGCAAAAAGTGAAAGTTGGATAACAAGAAACTGGCGACCTATAACAATGTTAACTTTTGTAGGTCTAATCACTGCAGATTGGCTAGGATTTACAGCTCCAAATTTAACACCTGAATTAAAGATGAAACTGTTTGACATTATTCAGATAGGCTTAGGTGGTTATGTAGTAGGTAGGACTGTAGAGAAAGTTGCTCCTAATATAAAGGAGATTTTTAAAAGATGAAACACGAACCTTTAAATCTATTAGAGCTTTACTTAAATAAGAAAAACTTTAATACAGTGAAAATAAACGGAATTTTGTTCATATTTAAAAGAAATTTCTTTTTAAAAATCTTACTTAAAATTTTAAGATGGATTTTAAAAAAAGAAGAAGTTATGATTCTATTAAATCAAAAAGATTCTCAACAATTTCCTCATCATTTTTCAGAAAAGCCTTATCATCATCAAGAACAACCTTCAAACGGTGATGAACAACTCTTTCTCCAAAAGCTTCTTGCAAGAAAGGAAAGTATGAATCAGAAGGAAAATAGGGAGCTATAACATACAATTTTAAGTCTTTGTTCATACTTAATGCATGGCGAATTATGGTATTAATATAACTATCCCTAAATGCGAAACCTATAGTAACTAAGTTTTTAACCTTTGGCAAAACATCAAGTAATGCAAAGTGTAAACTAAAGTAAGGTTCCTCATCTGCTACTCCTTTATATCCAGGATAGATTAAAAACGGAACATCAGGGTCGTTAGGAGGATTTTTATCTCCCAGTATTATTAAATCCTCATAAGGTCTCCAATTAATAGAACCGTGAAGTTTTAATATAGATACAGTATTAGGCTGATATATCCTATCTATTTCAAACTCAAACACAGGCAATATAGATTTCAGTTTGAAGCCAAGATAAATATCTTTAACACCTTTTTCTATCCATGCAGGATGAATATCAGAAGATTTAGGAGAAAAAGCTTCTTCCAAAATTAAATCATAGTTAGTAGTAAACAAAATTAGAGGTTTCAAGTTAAAATCATAGTCATCAAATAGGGAATAATACAAATCAAAAGCCTTTTTATGAGAAAAATTGCTTAGTTTATTTAAGATAAATTTTTTAAGCTCTATAAATAATTTTTCTCCGACTAAAGAAAAAGAGTTAATAGCATGAGTAGCTGAAGATATAAAATTAGATTGTATAATATTCCCTCCATGAGGTTTGCTTGATAAATAATACCCTATTAAGCTATCCTTTAAACCTTCTATTTCACTTAAAATAGAAAAGACTTTTTCAATATCTAAATCTTCTATATCATCTACTCCTAAATATTCCATAATCACATTTAAAAGTTCAATAAGCTGATTATTAGAGGGTTTAAAATCAGATAAGAAACCTTTTGTTATTGGAAGTCCCAGTGGAGCAGAAGCACCAGCACCAAGAAGAAAGACTGTGTCTATTGATTTTTCCATTTTAATATCCCGTTTTTTGGAATATTATACATTTTTTTCTAAAACTGTCCCATTTTTTTGGAAAAAGTGAAAACCAGTTTTTTAATGTGTCTGGGACACTTTTTTGGTTATTGATATTCAAAGATTTGCGAAGGTGGGGGTGTCCCATTTTTTTCGGAAATTGTATTAGATGTAAACGATTAAGCTGTAAAATGGCGGAGGGAGAGGGATTCGAACCCCCGGAGGGCTGTTAACCCTCAAGTGATTTCAAATCACCCGCCTTCGTCCGCTCGGCCATCCCTCCGTATTGAGAGGAATTATATTATAATAACCAAATAACTTTTTTGCAAGAGGAGGGCTAATTTTATGTTAGAAGAATTAGTAGAAGAAATTTTTATAGAAAGTGCAAAATTAAAGAAAGAATTTGTTTTTGAATATGCTGAAGATATAGTAAATTTGGGGATATTAATGGCAAAAAGGCTAGAAATGGGATATAAAATTCTTATTTGTGGCAATGGAGGTAGTGCTGCAGATAGTCAACATTTTGCTGCAGAAATAGTTGGAAGGTTTGAAAAAAATAGAAAAGCTTTTCCAGCAATTGCTCTAACAACAGATACCTCTGCTTTAACAGCAATAGGAAATGATTATGGTTTTGATGAGGTATTTGCTAGGCAGGTAGAAGCACTAGGGCAAAAAGGTGACATTTTAATAGGTATTTCTACAAGTGGAAATTCAAAAAATATAATAAAAGCTGTAGAAAAAGCAAAAGAAATGAATTTATTTACAGTAGGGTTCCTAGGTAAAGATGGAGGTAAACTTAAAGATATAGTTGATAAAGCTTTTATAGTTAAACATGATAATACAGCTAGAATTCAAGAAGTTCATTTAACTTTAGAGCATACTTTGTGCAAAATTATTGAAATGTATTTAACAGGAGAAATAGAAAAGAACTAATTACTCAATAGTTTTACCTTATCTTCTAACCAGTTTTTATATTTTCCATTTGAAAACTCAAGAGCTTTTTTATACATTACTAGAGCCATATTTTTTTCGCCTAGTTTTTCATATATTTTTCCTGCTTCAATAGCCGATTGTAAGTCACCTTTTTCCGCTAAACTTTCATAAATCTCTACAGCTCCGTATAAATTTCCTTCCTTTAAGTAAAATTTACCTAATGCCCTAGCAACTAAATTAGGATTTGTAAGTTTATAATAAGCTTCTTCTAGGACTAATTTTGCTTTCTTTTTATTTCCTAACTTTTCATAAGATTTATAAATTAAATAGTATGCTTTATCCAAAAGATCTTCGTTTTTAACATTAGAAATTATCTTTTTTCCATATCTTATAGAAGCATTATAATGCTTGAGTTTAAAATTAAATAACGCAATTTTATATAAGATATAATCATCAGGATTTATATTATAAGCTTTTCTATAATAATAGAGGGAACTTAAGATATCACCTTTTTTCTCGTATTTTTTTGCTTTTTGATAAAAAATGTCAAATTTTGACGTTTCTTTGTTTTCACTTTTTAATGATATTACTGGAATTTCTTCGTTTTTCAAAAAAGATACCAGTTTTTTCAAGTCTTTTTCCTTTACTGATAAATTTTCTAAAGAACTTAGATTTAGGTTTATCTCTTCTTTATTTGATTTTTTTATAATTTTTTCACTAGTTTTAGATAATTTTATAGATTCTTTCTGATTGTTTATTGATGAACCGTTTTCGTTTAAATTGAAAACATATATAAATAATGAAAAATTTAATATCGTAAGTATGGATAGAAAAAAAATCCATTTTTTTAATTTTGTATCCTTTTTATTTATGTGTGTTAATGGATGTATTTCCCCATATTTATCTTTCGATAAAGTGCTTTTTATTATATTTTTTACAGAGCTCATAATGACCTTTTAATTAGTTTTTCAATTTATTATTTTAGAAATTGATTTTAGCATAAAAGAGAAAAAATTGAAGTTATTATAGAAAATCCCGATAATGTTAAAATAAAGGAAAATTTCGAATAAGGAATAAAGATGAAAAGATTCCAATATGAAGAGGGAGTTACATACTATTTAAAACAAATTTCCAAAATTCCTTTGTTAAAACCAGAAGAAGAAAGAAAACTTGCTGTTAAGGCAAGGGAGGGAGATAAAGAAGCAATAGAAAGACTTATTCAGGCAAATCTTAGATTTGTTGTAAATGTTGCGAAAAATTACACTGGATATGGTATTTCTTTTCAAGAACTAATTTCTGCTGGGAACATTGGTTTAATAGAAGCGGCAAAAAGATTTGACCCAGATAAAAATGTTAGATTTATATCTTATGCAATATGGTGGATAAAACAATCTATACTTCAAACTATTCAAAACCAAAAAGATTTAATTAGAATGCCACAAAAAGCATCAAATCTTTCAATAAAAATAGATTCAGTTTATTTAAATCTAAAAGAAAATCTTGGTAGAGAACCAAATTATGAAGAAATTAAAGAGAAATTAGATGAACTTGGAATTGATATTGATGAAGATACAATAAAAGCATTGCTTTTAGCAAAAAGATACTCTGTATCTCTTGATACTCCTGTTGATGAAGATGAAGGAACTTCATTTATAGACTTTATTACCAAACACGGGACAAAAGACATAGAAAAAAAACTTTTTGAAGAAGAGTTAAAAAAAGAAATAGAAGAAATTCTTTCCCACTTAAACGAAAGAGAAAGATTTATAATTATTAAAAGATTTGGTCTTGATAACGAAGAGCCTATGACATTAAGGGATATAGGGAAATTACTTGGAATTTCTAGAGAAAGGGTTAGACAAATAGAAGCAAAAGCTTTAAGAAAAATTAGAGCTATTGCTACAAAAAGACATTTAAGAGATTTAATAGGTTAAAAGATACCAAGCTCTATAAGTAGTTTTTTATAGTTAACTATATAATCTAGCTTATAATAAAAATATTTCTTTAAAGTTTTTAAAGTGTAAATTTCCCTTTGATTTAAATAAAATAAATCACTTCTACCTAATCTGAATTTTTTCCTTTCTGCATCTTCAAGTTGTTGGACTAAACTTACTTCATTTTTTGCATTTTGAATATTTTGCTTTAAAGTGTTTAAAGTGTTAAACAAATTTTTTATATTTACTTTAATTTCTAAAAGTTTTGATGTATATTCACTTTTGACTAAAGCTTTTCCTTTTCTTATTTCCACCATCTTCCCTAAATATTTTCGTCTTTCTACATAGTAATCAGCGTTCAAAACAAATTTAAATCCATAATCATATTTAAAATCTTTTGTCATATATATATCCATATTGATATTTGGATAATTTAGTAGTTTGTAATATTTTTCTTCCATATTTAATATTTTTATTTGATACTTATATGT
>WFXI01000309.1 GCA_015490675.1 Hydrogenothermaceae bacterium | reverse complement strand
ATTATATTCATCTCTTAATTTTTGTCTTAATTTTTCTTTTTCTTCTATTTGGGTTTGTAAATCATTAATCAACTCTTCTTTACTATGTTCTTCTATAGGTCTATAGCAAGTTGGACACTCCCCTTCTAGTGAAGAAATATTTTTAAGTTGTTTTTTTAAAATATCTATTTCTGTCTTAACCTTTGTTCCTTCTTCTGTAATCTTTTGAAGCTCGTTTTGATATTTTTCTATCAGAAATTTACCATCTCTAATCATTGTTGGAGCTAAAACTGGATTTAATTCTAAAGTTTTGTAAATAGGTTTTATTGAAGTTAATTTTTTTGCTATAGAAATAGCATTATTTTTTGTTTCTAAAAGTTGTTTTCTTAAGGTTTCAAGTTGTTCGTTAAAAGCATTAATTTGTCCTTCTATCTTTGAAAGCTTAGAAAGATTATTTAGCAAATCTTTATACTGCCTTTCTTTTTCTTCATATTCTTGCGATAGCTCTTTTAAACTGTCAAAAGTTTGTTTATACTCTTTTGCTTTTTGCAATTTTTCTTCTAGATTTTGGATTTTACTTTTTATAGCTTTGTTTTCTAGCAGTTTTTTTAAAATTTCTTGTTTTTCTTCATATTCTTTTGCTTTTTCTTGTAATTTAGGAAATTGTTTTTTTAATTCATTTATAGTACTAAGCTCTTGGTTTAATGTTTTTAATTGTTCATCTAAAAGCTTTATTTGTTGTTTTAAGTTTTCTATTTTGGATATTATTTTTAATGCATTTTGTTGTTTTTCTTCTTCTTTTTGTAGTTTATCTAGTTTTTCCTTAAGAATTTTCTTTTCTGTCTCTAATTGATTTATTTGAGATTTTATGTTTTTTTCATCTTCTTCTGTTATTTGAAATCCTTTTAGCTGACTCTCTAAATCCCTTCTTTTGTTTGCAAAATGCTCACTTAAAAGCTGATAAAGGGTCATATCTAAAATATCTTCAAAAACTTTAGCTCTTTCTTTAGGTTTTAGATTTAAAAGTCCTTCTATATCGCCTTGTTTTACTAATATAGAAGAAAAAAATGTTTTTGGTGTAATGCCTATTAATTTAGGAAGTTCTTTGTTTATGTTTTTTTGATAAAAAAGAGAAAAAACTCCATTTTCGTTTCTATATACTGCAGAAGTTGTTGTTGCAGATTTTCCTGTCAGTTTTATTTCTCTATAAATCTTGTATTCTACATTGTCTTTTTCAAAAGTAAGTTCTACAACAGCATTTCTTGTTCCCCAGTGAATTAAATCTGAAAGAGTTCCTTTATTACTTTTACCAAAAAGGGCGAAAGAAATGCCCTCTATTATGGAAGTTTTTCCAGAACCATTATCTCCAATAAATGCTGTAATTCCCGTTTTAGCAAATTGGATTTCTGTATCTTTATGGGCTAAAAAATTTTTTAATTTTAAGCTTTTTAAAATCAACTTTATTTACTTACCTCTTTACCTAATTGTTTTTCTACTGATTTTATTTTACCTTCCAATCTGTTTTCTTTTCCTTTTCTAATGTCAAACTTCGCTACACAATAAACCCTATTACTGTAAGGCTCTAATTGTTTGTATGCTCTACTTAAAATTTCAGTAGCCTTTTCCATACTATCTACTTCAAAAATAGTTGACATTGGAGTAAGTTTATATGGAATACCTTCTTTATCTATCATATCTATAACTTTGCTTACATATTTACTTTTACTTTCTCCAACATCTGTTGGAAACATAGAAAATTCTACCAATACTGATAGTTTATCTGACATTGGTTACCTCCTTGTTTTCATTTTTACATTATATTTTAAGCCTGATTTTAAGTTTTTCATATACTAATTTTGCATTGTGTTATTCTATATTTTATTAACAAAATCCTAAGGTGTGTTATGTCCTGTAATATTGTTGTTTTAGCATCAGGTAGAGGAAGTAATTTAAAAGCTATAATAGACGCGATAAATAAAGGAAAAATTGATGCAAAAATCTCTCTTGTTATCTCTGATAAAAAAAGTTCAGGTGCTTTAGAAATAGCTAAACAAAATAATATTCAGGCAAAGTTTTTTGACCCAGCATTTTTTGAAACAAGGAGAGGATATGACATATATATTGCTGAAAGAATAAAAAAAGAAAATCCAGACCTAGTTGTTTTGGCAGGCTATATGAGAATACTTTCTGATGAATTTATTGATGCTTTTGAAGGAAAACTATTAAATATTCACCCTTCTTTAATACCATCTTTTCAAGGTTTAAAAGCTCAAAAACAGGCAATAGAGTTTGGAGCTAAATTTTCAGGTGCCACAGTTCATTTTGTAAATAAAGAGCTTGATAACGGTCCTGTTATTATTCAGGCTGTAGTTCCAATTACTTTAGAAGATACACCAGAAACCTTATCTGAAAAAATACTAAAATGGGAACATAGAATATACCCTCAAGCTATAAAATGGTTTTGTGAAGGGAGAATTAAATTAGAAGGAAGAAAAGTAATAGTAGAAAATGCTAAATATGGAGAACTTCCCGTAAATCCTGCTCTGGAGGATTTTTAGATGAGAAAAATAGCTTTTCTTTTGGTTTTTTTAGTAGGTATATTTAATATTTCTTTTGCTGTTGAAGATGTTCTTGCAGAGGTTGTGGACATAAAATTTGCTAAAAAAGTAAAAAACAAGCAACCTGCTGGAGTATCTGAAGTTTTTCCTAATGATATAAAAAAAGTTTACTGCTGGACAAGGATAAGAGCATTTAAAGTCCCAACATATGTTATTCATGAATGGTATTACAAAGATATGAAAATGGCATCAGTAAAACTAAATATAACATATCCACTATTTAGAACCTGGAGCTCAAAGAAAATAGTTCCAAGATGGGTAGGAGATTGGAAAGTTATAGTAAAAGATGAAAATGGAAACATTATTGCAATTAAAAGCTTTTTAATACAGGAAAAGTAAATATTAAAGCATATATGGTAATATATATTAGAATAAGCTGATTTAGAAGATACTTAGGAGGTCTGGTTATTGGCTCTTGTTGTAAAAAAGTTTGGTGGGACATCTGTAGGTAGCCTTGAAAGGATAAAAAATGTAGCCAAAAAAGTAAAAGAAGGATTAGATAGAGGAGAAAAAGTTGTTGTTGTTTCTTCTGCAATGTCAGGAGAAACAGATAGATTACTGGGACTTTGTTATGAACTTTCTAAAAGACCAAATCCTAGAGAAGTAGATCAGGTAGTTTCTACAGGAGAACAGGTTGCAATAGGTCTTCTTTCTATAGCTTTGCAAGAAATGGGAATTCCTGCTGTATCTTTAACAGGTTGGCAAGTACCAATTGAAACAGATGATGTCCATACAAAAGCAAGAATAAATCATATTTCTACCAAGAGAATGCTTGAAGAACTTGATAAAGGAAAAGTTGTGATAGTTGCAGGATTTCAAGGAATAGATAAACACGGTGATATAACTACTCTTGGTAGAGGTGGCTCAGATACTACAGCTGTAGCTTTAGCAGCAGCATTAAATGCTGATGTTTGCGAAATATTTACAGATGTTCCAGGAGTATTTACAGCAGACCCAAGAATTGTTGAAGATGCGAGAAAAATTCCAGTTATTTCATATGAAGAAATGATGGAAATGGCATCTTTAGGTTCTAAAGTTATGCAAATTCGCTCTGTAGAATTTGCAGCCAAGTATGGCGTTAAAATACATGTTCGTTCATCTTTTTCTGATGAAGAAGGAACTTGGATAGTGGAGGAAAGTGAAGATATGGAAAAAGTAGCAGTTAGAGGAATAAGCCACGAATTAAAAGAATCAAAAATTACTGTTGTTAAAGTTCCAGATAAGCCGGGAATAGCTGCAAAACTCTTTAAGACACTTGGAGACAACAATATAGTTGTTGATATGATTGTCCAAAATGTTTCACACGAAGGATATACAGACATCTCATTCACAGTAAATAAAACAGATGCAGATTTTGCAGAAGATATTGCAAAAGAAGTTGCAAAAGAAGTTGGTGCTGCAGGAGTAGAAAGGAACGATAAAATTGCAAAAATATCAGTAGTTGGGCTTGGGATGAAAACCCACGCAGGAACAGCAGGAAAAATGTTTGAGGTTTTACACAAAGAAGGAATAAATATATATGCAATTTCTACTTCTGAAATTAAAATTTCTTGCCTTATAGATGAAAAATATGCAGAACTTGCTGTAAGAGCATTACACGAAGCATTCATAGAAGATAAAGATACTATGGTTATTGACTAATACACAAGGGGATTTAGCTATGGCTTTGAAGAATATAAAAAAGGTTCTTATTGCAAACAGAGGAGAAATTGCAACAAGGATAATAAGAGCCTGCAAAGAGCTTGGAATAAAAACTGTAGCTATATATTCTGAAGCAGACTCAAAAGGGATATGGGTTAAAAAAGCAGATGAAGCTTATATGATACCAGGAGACCCAATAAAAGCGTATTTAAACTTCTATAAAATTGTTGATTTAGCAAGACAAACAAGGTGTGATGCAATACATCCTGGATATGGATTTTTATCTGAAAATGCAGACTTTGCAAGATACTGTCAAAAAAGAGGAATTATATTTATTGGACCAAAACCAGAGCATATAGAATTATTCGGAGACAAGATAAAATCCAAAATTGCAATGAGAGAAGTTGGAGTTCCTGTTTTACCAGGAACCGACGAGCCAATAACAGATATTAATGAAGCTAAAAAAGTAGCTAAAGAAATAGGATTTCCAGTTATTATAAAGGCTGCCTATGGTGGCGGTGGCCGTGGAATGAGAATTGTTAGAAAAGAAGAAGATTTTGAAGAACTATTTAAATCTGCAACTTCAGAAGCAGAGAAATTCTTTGGAAATGGTGCAGTATTCATAGAGAAGTATGTAGAAAATCCAAGACACATAGAAATTCAAGTAATGGCAGATAAATATGGAAATGTTATACACCTTGGAGAAAGAGACTGCTCTATTCAAAGAAGACACCAAAAGGTAATAGAAATTGCACCATCACCAAGACTGTCAGAAGAAGTTAGAAGAGAGCTATATAGAGTAGCTGTTAAGTCTATGTTTAGACTGGGATATGAAAGTGTTGGAACTTTAGAATTTTTAGTTGATGAAAATGATAATTTCTACTTTATTGAAATGAATACTAGAATACAGGTTGAACACCCTGTAACAGAAATGGTTACAGGAATAGATATTATGCAAAGGATGATTCAAATTGCAGATGGTATGAAATTACCATTTTTACAGGAAGAGGTTCAATTTAGAGGATATTCAATAGAATTTAGAATAAATGCAGAAGACCCATCTAAAAACTTTGCTCCATCTCCAGGAAAAATTACATCTTATTATTCTCCAGGAGGTCCGGGAGTTCGTATAGACTCTGCAGTTTATAAAGATTACATAATTCCACCTTACTATGACCCAATGGTGGCAAAACTTATTGTTTGGGCTTTATCTTGGGAACAAGTTGTAAATAGAGCTCAAAGAGCGTTAGATGAGTTTATAGTTCGTGGAACACCGACAAACTTACCACTGCTTAGACATATTGTTAGGGATAAGGATTTTAGAGAAGGAAGATTTACAACCAACTATCTTGATGAAAAACTTCCAACATTTAAATTTAGAAGAGAAGAAACAAATCCAGAAGAGCTTGCAGTAGCTATTGCAGCTGCAGTTGCAGCATACCATAAGTTATAAAAAAGAGGAATAAAATGGCTACTTTAACAAAATCAAAGAAAGTTTCAAAGAAGAAAAAACAAGTCCCAAAGGAGTTAGTATATGAACTTATAAACGGTTCCCCTGTTTATTATAAAGATTACGAAAAGGTTTTATCAGGACAGACCACATTAGAGGGAGTTATGGGAAGCAGTGACTTACAGTCGTGGATAATAGACTTAATAGTTAGATTTCTACATTTAAATCTAGACTACAAAAAATATAAAGTGCTATCAAATGAGTTAGGTTACATTCCAAAACAACGAACTAAATATAATCTAGATATAGCTATAGTAGATAGAAGCAAAATAAAACAACTAACAGGAAAATATTTAAAAATTCCACCTGAAGTAGTTATAGAAGTTGACACAAAGGCAGATTTAAAAAAGTTTGAAAACCCACAGGACTACTTTCTTAAAAAAACTCAAGATTTATTAGATAGTGGAATAAAAAAAGTAATATGGATTTTTACTAAAGAGAAAAAACTCTGGATAGCAGAAAAAGATAAAAGATGGATAATTACAGATTGGGATGATGAAATAAGCATTTTTGAAGACATTACATTTAATCTTCAAGAGTTATTAGATAAAGAAAACATAAAATATTAGGAGGTTTTTTGTATGTCTGCAATTATAGACATTAGAGGTAGAGAGGTTTTAGATTCTAGAGGAAACCCTACTGTTGAAGCAGAAGTTGTTTTAGAAAGTGGAGTGGTAGCTAGAGCTATTGTTCCTTCTGGAGCATCAACAGGAGAGAGAGAAGCATTAGAGCTCCGAGATGGAGACAAAAACAGATTTAAAGGCAAAGGAGTTTTAAAAGCTGTAGAAAATATTAATACAAAAATTGCAGACCTTTTAATAGGAGAAGAATCTACAGACCAAGTTAGAATTGATAATTTATTATTAAAACTAGACGGAACAGAAAATAAATCTAACCTTGGAGCAAATGCAATTTTGGCAGTTTCAATGGCTGTTGCAAGAGCTTCTGCTATAGAATTAGGGCTTCCTTTATACAGATATTTAGGTGGAACAAATGCTAAAGTTTTACCTGTTCCACTTATGAATGTAATTAATGGTGGTGCACACGCAGATAATGGACTAGATTTTCAGGAATTTATGATAGTTCCTGTTTATGGAGGAAGTTTTAAAGAAGCATTAAGAGCAGGTGTTGAAGTTTTCCATACATTAAAATCTGTATTAAAAGAAAAAGGTTTATCAACAAATGTTGGAGATGAAGGTGGATTTGCACCTGCATTAAATTCAACTAAAGAAGCTTTAGACTTACTTCAAGAAGCAATAAAGAAAGCAGGCTACGACCCAGAAGAAGATGTCTTCTTAGCTTTAGATGTTGCCTCTTCAGAATTTTATGATAAAGAAAAGGGAGTTTATAAGCTGCAAGGTGAAGAACTTACTTCAGATGATATGATAGAGCTTTATGCAGAGTTAATAAGTGCATACAAAATAGTTTCAATAGAAGACCCACTTGCAGAAAATGACTGGGAAGGATGGAAAAAGTTAACAGAAACTTTAGGAAACAAAGTTCAGCTTGTAGGAGATGACCTATTTACAACAAATCCTAAAATACTACAAAAAGGAATAGAAGAAGGAGTGGCAAACTCAATATTAATTAAGTTAAACCAGATAGGTAGTTTAACCGAAACATTAGATGCTATAGAACTTGCAAAAGTAAATAGCTATACAAATATAATTTCCCATAGATCCGGAGAAAGTGAAGATACATTTATAGCAGATTTAGCAGTTGCTACAAACGCAGGGCAAATAAAAACAGGTTCAGCATCCAGAACAGATAGAACTGCAAAGTATAACCAACTACTTAGAATTGAAGAGGAATTAGGAGATTATGCAATCTTTAGAGGAAAAGACACATTTAAAAAATACCTTTAAAAAAGTTTTCAGGGCAGAAAATATTCTGCCCGCTATTCTTATATTTTTATTACTATATAGTGTAATAATCCTTTTGTTTGGAAGAAATAATATATTCAAATATTTTCAAAATCTAGAAAAAAGAAAAGCAATTCTAAGTGAAATTAAAAATCTTAGAGAAGAGAATGATAATTTATACAAACAAATTGATGAGCTAAAAAACAACTATTTTGTAATAGAAAAACAGGCAAGAGAAAATTTAGGTCTAGTAAAAGACAATGAAGAAATTTTTATCTTCATAGGTAAGAAACAACCAAAACAAGAGAGACAAGATAGATGGATAGACAAAGTGAAAAACATTTACAGGGAATATTATCTAAACAAATAGATGCTGTTTTTTTTGATTTAGACGGCACCTTAATAGACTCTGCAAAAGATATAGCAATTTCTGCAAATTATGCATTAGAGAAATTAGGTTTTCCAAAACTTCCGGAAGAAGAAATTGTTAAACATATAGGATATGGAGGAGAAAATTTATTAAGAAATGTATTGCCTATAAATGATGAAAATATTTTAAAAGAAGCAGTAAAAATATTTAGAGAATACTATTTTTCAAATCCTTCTGTTTATACAAAGCCTTATAAATTAATTCCAGAAATTTTAGAAAATTTGAAAAAACAAAATAAAAAAATCGCAGTAATTACAAATAAATACTATGATATATCAAAAGAAATCTTAGAAAAACTAAATATTTTTGAATATATAGACCTTCTGTTAGGTGGAGACAGTGTAGAAAATAAAAAACCACACCCAGAGCCAGTTTTAAAAGCAATGGAAACTCTAAAAGTTATAAATCCAGTAATCGTTGGAGATAGTGAAACAGATATAAAGTCAGGTAAAGAAGCAGGTATAAAAACAATCTTAGTTGAATATGGATTTGGAAAAGTAGAACTGGCTAAAAGCTTTAATCCTGATTATATAGTAAAAAATACAAGACAACTCAAGGAACTGTTATGCGAATAAAAGTAAAAGTAAAGCCAAAATCTAAAAAAGTAGGAGTAAAGCAAATATCCCAAGACTTATATGAAGTAAAATTAAAATCTCCTCCAGAAAAAGGAAAGGCAAATGAAGAACTAATAGAAATTTTGTCAGAGTATTTTAATAAACCAAAATCAAACATAAAACTTATAAAAGGTCAAACTTCAAGGGAAAAAATTTTGGAAATAATCTAAATAATAGATTAAAATAAAGGCATTCTAAAAAAGATTGTAGGGTTTTTTTATATAAATGGAGTATAAGTTTTTAACAAAAGAACTACAGGAAAAAATAAAAGCAATTAGAAACAAGTATCTTGTTAAAGAACAGGCCATTATTCCTTCCCTTCATTTAATACAAGAAACTTATAGAGATATTCCCCAAGAAGCAGTAGAAGAGCTATCTAAATTTTTAGAAATACCACTTGCAGACATAGAAGGAATAGTTTCTTTTTATGATATGTTTAGATTTAGGAAAAATGCTAAAAATCACATTAGATTATGCAGAAATTTACCTTGTCATTTAGGAGGAAGTAGAAAACTTTTAAAAATGTTAGAAAAGTTAACAGGAGCGGAGGCAGGTGGGCATAGTCCTGATGGAAAGTGGTATATAGAACTTGTCGAATGTATAGGAAGTTGTGCTATAGCCCCTTCTTTTTTAATTAATTATGATTTGTATGATGGAAGCAAAATAAAATCTGAAGAAGACTTAAAAAAGATTTTAGAAAAATATAAATAGTAAGAGGTTATCATTTGTCAAAACAAAAAATGGATGTTTTTCTAAGGGATATATTTCAAAATGTTCCTCAAAAATTTATACAAATATTAACTGGTCAAAAAGGAAGAAAAGTTTTAGATAATACATTTCCCTCTGTAAAGGAAAGAAAAGCAGATTATATCGTAGAACTTGAAGATGGTTCTATCTTTCACTTAGAATTACAAATTAAAAATGATAATAATATGGCTTTAAGAATGCTTGAATACTATGTGTTTTTAAAGCAAAGATTTCCTGATAAGAAGATTCATCAGATGGTTTTATATGTTGGTGAAAGAAAAGTAAATATGCCCAATGTTATTAAAGAAGAGAAATGGCAATACATTTATACTCTAAAAGATATAAAAGAAATAAGATGTAAAGAGCTTATTGAAAGTCCTCAAATAGAAGATAAAATATTAGCAGTGTTATGTAATGTTGAAAATCCTAAAGAATACTTTAATAGGCTCCTTGATGAATTATATAAATTACCTCACAAACAAAGAGCAGATTATTTAAGGAAATTGTTGACTGCTTTAGATTACAGACCTAAATTGATGATAGAGTTTAACAGGATTATGGAGGTAAAAGGTATGCCTATAACATTAACTGAAGAAATGATAAAACAAAATCCCTTACATAGACAAGCATGGGAAAAAGGATTAGAAGAAGGAATACAACAGGGAATACAACAGGGAATACAGCAGGGAATACAGCAGGGAATACAGCAGGGAATACAACAAGGCTTACAAAAGGCTAAAGAAGAAGATATAAAAAAACTTTATTACAAATTGAATTTACCTCCTGAAAAAATATCAGAGATTCTAGAACTACCATTAGATTTCGTTAAAAAGGTTTTAGAAAAAAGTTAAGACTTTATATATGGAGGTTTGATGAATATTAGGGAAAAAATACCATACTTACCTGAAATATATGTAGATAGTAATATAAATTTGCTTCTAAAAAGGGCTAAAGAGAATAGAACTGTAGATATTGAAGAATATGAAACTACAGGAGGATACTCTGCTCTAAGAAAAGCTTTAGAAAGATTTTCCCCTGAAGATATTAT
>WFXI01000308.1 GCA_015490675.1 Hydrogenothermaceae bacterium | reverse complement strand
TCTTGTCATATCCCTTTGGAATTGCAGTTTCTATTTTTTTACCATCTGAAGTTGTTGCAATAACCTCTTCACCTCTAATAGTAACTTCTTTTATTTTTCCTTCATAAACTAAGTCTACAAACTGAGTAAAGGATATTTTATTATCTACAATTTGGGTGGTTCCAAACATATTAAATGCAAGTATCATTAACGCACCAATTAAAAACCATATAAATAAACTTTTAGTTATTTGCACCTTTTACCTCCTTTAACTCAAAACAAATAGTTTTTTTTGAAGATTTATCAACAGGATAAAAAGCACTTCTTTTATATCCAGCAATCCATAATATTTTATCCTGAAAAACAACTAAAGGCACTTTATCTCTTTCAGATTTTGGGACTTTAAGGTCTATAAATATATCTTTTAGTTTTTTCTCTGAAGATTTTCCAAAAGGAATAAATTTATCTCCTTTTCTTCTATTCCTAATTATAAAACCTTCTTCCATTTGAGGAATATATTTAAAACATACTTTGTTTTTCGCGTATTTTAATTTATCTACATCTAAAGAATTTTCAATAGTTGAAGTTATAATTAAACTAGCTTCTTTAATGTAAACCTCACTATTAGGAAATAGCCTATATTCATAATTTACAAATTTTTTTCTCAAATCTTCTACGAAAAGTTTATCGTATTCCTTTTTTAAAACTGAATTATTTTTCAAAGTAAATTGCCAGTTTCCTTGCTTATCTATAAGGTCTAAAACTTTTAGCAGTTGATTGTAAGATAACTTTATCTGGAAATTATCCAATAGCCATTTGTCTATAACTCTATAAGCAATAGCTTTATCTAAATCTCTAATTTGTTGTAGATTTAAAGTTTTCGAACTATACAAACCCTTAAAATTCTCTAAATATTTATCAAAATAATCTTCATCTAAATTTAAAAGTCTACTCAATGTAAATAAGGAATTTTCCAACGATGGATTAATTTCTCTTAAAATGGGAATTATCTTTTTTCTAACTTTGTTTCTTAAGATACTCTCATTTTCGTTTGTTTCATCTTCAAAAAAACTAATGTTATTTGTATAAGCATATTCATAAATTTGCTTTTTTGATATATATATCAAAGGCCTAATAATATTTCCCTCTCTTGGTTTAAAACCTTTAAGACCTTTTTTGTTTCCCTGTAAAAACCATAAAATTAAAGTCTCTGCCAAATCTGACAAATGATGTGCCGTAGCTAATTTATTAAAACCTTCTTTCTGTAAAATTTCTGTGAAAAATTTGTATCTTAAATTTCTTCCTGCCTCTTCAACGGAAAAATTATTTTTCTTTGCATAGGAAACTACATCTTCTTTTTTGGTAAATGCTTTTATTTGTAGTTTCTTTGATAATTCTTTAACAAATTTTTCTTCTTCATCAGATTGCTCTCTTATTGAATGGTTAAAATAAGCAACTGCTACTTCTTTTATTGAAAGATAATTTTTAAACTTAAGCAAAAGGTGAAGTAAGACAGAAGAATCTACCCCTGTGGAAAAAGCTAGTAAGATTTTATCATCTTTGGAAATTAAGCTAAAATCTGAAACTGCTTTAAGAAAAAGTTTTTCAAGATACATTTTTAATGGTGGCGGTGGCAGGACTCGAACCTGCGACTCCGCGGATATGAGCCGCGTGCTCTAACCAGCTGAGCTACACCGCCACAGATTTTATAAATTTATTTAGATGCAGTTTGTTTAGCTTTGTTTATCTTTTGAGCGTATCTTGATACTCTTCTAGCCGCTTCGTTTTTATGAATAGCCCCTTTTGCAGCTGCTCTATAAGTAATTTTTTGTGCAAGTGGTAAAAGTTTTTCTGCTGTTTCTATGTCTCCCTTTTTAAGAGCTTCTCTTATTCTTTTAAAAGCAGTTCTCATTCTAGAGATATGGTATTTGTTTATAAGTCTTCTTCTTTCTGCCTGTCTAGCTCTCTTTCTAGCACTTTTTGTATTGGCCATTAGTTCCTCCTAAAAATTTTAGCGACCAAATAATTTACAATATTTGACCTTCTAAATCAAGGCTTATATTATACAAACTTTTTATTGATAGTTCAATCTTATATAATATTATATCCTTATATGAAACTTCGTTTGGAGGCTAGTAAATGGCTATAGGCTTTGAGGTTGAAACTGAAGAAAAAAGTGGAGTAGAACTTGGACTTCCTGCTAAGGTAGTTTTATTTGATGATGATTGGCACACTTTTGATGAAGTAATTGCTCAATTGATGAAGGCACTTAAGTGCCCTTATGAAGTTGCGGAACAGCTGACCTGGGAAGTTCACAATAAAGGTAAAGCAGTAGTTTTTGAAGGTGATTTAGACGAAGCTATAAAAGTAGCAAACATTTTAGAAGAAATAGATTTATCTGTAGAAATTTACATCTAGCCTCCTATACTTGTCATTATTCTTCTGCATTCTCCAAATGCATAATCATTAAATTGAATATTTTGATTTGATATTTCTTTTGCAACTAAAACTTTTTCTATGAAATTTTCAAGTTCTTCATCTGAACCGTATTTAAGGACATCTTTAGCTACTATTTCTTCATCTGTTCTTAAGCAAAGTTTTATATTTCCTTCTACAGTAAGTCTTAATTTAGAACAACCATCACAGAAAGGATTAGTTATTGGTGTAATAAAACCAACTTTTGTATTTATAGAAGGAATAAGATAAACCCTTGCTGCTCCGCTACCTACAGATGTTGTTGGAACTAGTTTTCCATACTTTTCTTCTATCATATTTTTTACTCTTTCTAGAGGCTCTACCATTTCTTTTTTCCAGTCTATATATCCCTGTCCTATAGGCATCATTTCTATAAATCTAACTTCAAGTCCATATTTTCTTCCAAACTCTACAAAATCAAGAGCTTCCTTTTCATTTAAGTTTCTTATTATTACTGCATTTATCTTTATTGGCTCTATTCCATATTTTTTAGCTTCTTCTATCCCTTCTATTACATCTTTTAAATGTCCTTTCGTAATTTGATAAAAAAGGTCTGGTTTTAAACTGTCTATTGAGATATTTAATCTTGTTAATCCTGCTTCTTTTAATGCTTTTGCGTGTTTTTTTAGTGTTATTGCATTTGTTGTAAGGGCTATGTCTTCTATGCCTACATCTTTTATCATTCTTATAAATTTATCTAAATCTTGTCTTAAGAGAGGTTCTCCTCCTGTTATTCTTACTGTTTTTAAACCGTATTTTTTTAATGCTTTTACAAGTCTTGTCATATCTTCATATGATAGGATTTCTTCTCTTGGGACAAAGTCGTGCTCTTCTGGTCTACAGTAGAAACATTTTAAGTTACATCTATCTGTTATTGATATTCTTAAATATGTTATTTGAGTTAACTCTGAAGGTTTTCTATCTGGTATTAATTTGATTTTTCCATTATTTATAACACTTATCATTATAGCCTTACCTTAGGATTTTTGTTTACATTAGGATATTACTTTTATCCCGATTTGACAACTATGACATATCGCATAAGAATTAAAGATGCTCAAATCCTTTTATTTTAAGGGGTTTATCATTTAGATAAATTCCTCGTCCTTTTTCTACATAACCTATTTTAAAACAATCTTTGAAATATCTTTCATTTTCTTTTGAGACTGTAAACGCCAGTTGATAGTCTTCTCCTCCATAGAGGGCATATTCTAAAGGGTCTTTAGAGTATTTTTTTGAAAATTTTTCTAGTATTGGTGAAATAGGAATATTTTCTAAAACAATTTTCTTATTACTCATTTTTGAAATATGTCCTAAATCTGCGACAAGTCCATCGCTTATATCTATACAGGAATTTGCATATTTTTGGATTTTTTTCTGTAAATCTAATCTCGCAGTTGGTCTGGTGTGATATTTTATAAGCTCTAGCTCAAAATTATCTAAATTGTTAGTGTTATTTAGCAAAATCTCTAAACCTGCCCTTGATAAACCTGTATATCCTGAAATAAAAACCAAATCCCCTTCTTTTGCATTACTTCTTGATATGAATTTTTCTGTTTCTCCTGTTAAAAATAAGTCAAATATAATTTCATTCGCAGATGATGTATTTCCTCCAATGATTTCACATTTGTAAAAATTTTTAGCTTCATTTATCCCTTCGTAAACTTTTTCTAAAAATGAAATATCTATATTTTTAGGAACAGCTATTGAAATTAATCCCCATCTTGGAACTCCCCCACAGGCAACAACATCACTTACATTTACACTGACAAGCTTCCAACCTAAATCTTTAGGAGTGATTTTATCCTTTATAAAGTGTCTATTTTCTACCTGTATATCAGCAGTAAACAATAGCTTTTTTCCATTAACATTTACACAGGCACAATCATCTCCAAAACCGATTAAAACATCTTTATCATTAATTGAAAGAATATTTGTTAATTTTTTTATTATCTCAAACTCTGCCATTTATTCTGTAAATAAATTTATTTTTTCTTTTCCTGCAATATCTATAAAATCACTATCAAAACTTGCCAAAGCATTTAAATTTTTAACTTTATATGTAGCTAATATTAGACTATCATTTGGCAATAAATTGTATTTTTTCATATATTCATAGCTTTTTTTAATAATTTTTTCATCTACAAACAAAACTTCAAAATTTTCCAAAAAGTGTAAAGGTTCATAATTTGAGAGCAATTTTGATATTTCCTTTTTTGTTTTTAATGTAAAAGGTGATTTACCACTTACTACAGAAATAAAATGAAACATAAACTTACTATAAATTATGTCATTTATATAAAGTTTACTTTTCTCCTCTAGTAATAAGTTTTCTAGTAGCTTTGTTTTATTTCCTTTTATATATTCAATTAAAACTGAAGTATCTAAAAGTATTTTCATTATTGTTTATACCAATCTTCTTTATGTTTTTCTAAACTGTAATCTTTTTTTCCTATCCCTTTAAATTTTTCTAATCTATTAAGTTTTTCTTTTTGTTTTAGCTTATTTATTGCTTCTTCTATATTTCTTGCTTTAATTTTTAAGTTTGTGTTACCTTCTATTTCAATAATTATTTGTCCCATTTCTTTATATCTCCATTAAGCAGTTTATAAGTTTAATTATATGTCTAATTTTGTATATAAACCATGTTACCTTTATACCAGCCCCATACTGTTGGAAATACATTTTTTAGTTTGTTTTTTACTGCTACAAGTTCTTCAGGAGCTACAATAAATATCATTGGTTGATATTCACCAATTATCTTAAATGCTTTTTTATAAAGTTCATCCCTTTTTTTAGGGTCTAGCTCTACAGATGCTTTTTCAAATAACTCATCAATCTTTGCTTCCCATTTTGTAGCAGGCTTTTCTTGATTTGGATACCACATATGAAGATGACCAGAAGAAAGCCATACATTTTGTCCAAAGTAAGGGTCTAAACTTCCTGTAAGACCAATAATGACAGCTTCAAAATCATAAGAGCTCATTAGCTTTGAAACTAGATTGTTAAAATCTAAAGTCTGAAAATTTACATCTATACCTATTTTTTTTAAATCATCTTTGATAATATTCCCTATTGCTTCTCTTTCTTTATTTCCTGCATTTGTTATAAGGGTAAACTCTAATTTATGCCCTTGTTCATCATATAAAAAACCATCTTTTCCTTCTTTAAAGCCTATTGATAGTAAAATCTGTTTCGCTTTTTTTAGATTGTAGGGATATTTAGGATAATAGTCTTCATCAAATAATCTTGTATTAGCAGGAGTTACAGCAGTATAAATAGGATAAGCTAAACCATTGTAAACCAGGTTGATAATTCCTTTTCTATCAACAGCATAAGATATAGCCTGTCTAAATTTTTTATTTTGAAACCACTTTAATTTATATTTTTCAATTGGTGAATTTGGATTTTGATTAAATACTATAAATGTTGTAGAAGGTGTAGCTCCTAGATTATAAATCGTATAGTTTTTTTCTTTTGCATTTTCTATCAGTTGAGGTAAATCTGAAGCCCTAACTGAATATATATCTATTTCTCCTGACAAAAACTTTATTAGTTGCACATCAGGGTCGGAAATAATAGGTGCTTTTATTTGTGCAATATATGGTAGTTTTTGTCCTGTTTTATCTTTCTCCCAGTAAAGCTCATTTTTTTCATATATGGCAATTTGAGATGCTTTATACTCTACTAATTTATAAGCTCCTGTGCCTATTATTTCTTTTGGGTCTGTATTTATATTCCACGCAGATGGAAAAGTTTTATTTTTTACAAATTTTTCTAGTTTATGCTTTGGTAAAATTGGTTGTCCTACTGCGTTTAAAAATGGTGCAAAAGGCTTTGGAAGGGTAAACTTTACAACTTTTTCATTTACCTTTTCTACCTTAAAAGGCTTTCCTTCAACAAGTAAAACATCCCTAGATGATGTTGGTATATCTGGATTGTAATAAATCTGATTATAAGTAAAAACAACATCATCTGCAGTTACAGGTTTTCCATCAAACCAGAAAGCATCTTTCCTTATATAAAAATACCAGACTGTCCCATCTTTATTATGTTTCCACTTTTCTGCTAAATCTGGTTCAGGTAGTAGAGTTTTTATGTTTGTTTTCGTGAGTCCATTAAACAAATAACCTATTACTGCTGTTGAAGTTGTTTCCTGAGCCATTGCAGGATTAAAAGTTTTTGCATCTCCTGAAAGTGCTTTTTTTAATGTTCCTCCTTGAATGCCTATAGAAGGTTCTAAATCTTTTATATCTATTTTCTTTACTACGGAAGCGTCTAAATTTTTACTATCTGGGGAAATTAAATAAAAAGGAAGAAATAAAGCAATAATAAATAAAAATGCTAAAGAAGGATATAAGATTTTATCTTTCATTTTCTTCTAAAGGTTTTGCCTCATCTTCTAAAAGAATAGGAATGTCATCCTCTATTGGATAGTAAACTTTGCAATTATTACAAATAAGAATGTCTTTTTCTTGATTATACTCTAAATCTTTTTTACATTTTGGACAAACTATTATTTCAAGTAATTCTTGATTAATCATTTTCTTCTTCCAGTGAAAATTCTACAGGTCTTTTAGGAATAACAGTTGTTATTGCGTGTTTATAGACTAAAACCTGTCTAGGTCCTTCTTTGATTAAAATGGTAAATGTGTCAAAGTATCTAATTTTTCCTTCTAGTTTAACACCATTTACAAGGTATATTTTAACCCTAACATTTGCCTTTCTTATAGCATTTAAAAACTTTTCCTGTATTCTACGTTGTTTCTTCTTTCCCACTCCATTTTCCTCCTTTGTTAGTGCATTGCTACACTGTAAAGTCTTTCTCCTAATTTTACGATTTGCTCATAATCTTTCAATGATTTTTTCCATCTTTCAGGTATTGCTTCTTCTCCATTATAAGCTCCTGCAAAAGCTCCTGCAATTAATGCTATAGCATCAGTATCTCCACCAAAATCACCATACGAATTAACAGCATTTATAATTGTGTTTTCAACTGAAGAAGGTGTTTTTAAAAATATAAATAAAGCTTGAGATAAAGCTTCCAAAGCAAAAGAACCATTGCCTAAAACATTTATAGCTGTTTCGTAATCAGCATTTTCCTTAATTAAAAGATTTATTTTATCTAAATATTCTTTTGTATCATCTAAAGAAACAAAGGTTTTCAAAAGTTCTATAAAATAAGGATATTCATCTTCTAAGTAAAATTTACCTTGCATAAGTTCACCAATAGAAACTGATAAAACACTTGCAACATCTAAAACAATTTCATTTTTATGAGTTATCATAACAACAGCTTTAGCTCCTTCAACAGCTAAAACTGGATTTGTATAATGAAACATACCTATAGGAATAGCTGGTAAAGCTCCTTCTATAGAACTACCTCCCCTTTTTGGGTCTTTACCTTGTTTTATTTCTTCTAATGAAACTAAAAAATACGGGTCTACATAATTATGTAATTCTTCTTTTTCATACCAATCTAAATATCTTTCGATTATATCTTTTATATCTAATCTTCCTCTTGA
>WFXI01000307.1 GCA_015490675.1 Hydrogenothermaceae bacterium | reverse complement strand
TCTTCTAATTCTGCTTCAAGGGTTTCCTGGAGTGTTTGCTGGATTAAATCTCTTATTTTTTGTTTTACTTCATTTGGGTTATACTTTCTTTCCATGGTGTCCACCTCCTATGTTAGCTTTTTTTATTTTTACACACTTTGGTGGACACTCCCTTTATAAACCGCTTTATATCGTAAATTTACACAGTTTTATGGACAGTCCCGAGTTAGCCTATGAAAAATGTTAAAACTTTTACTGGTAGGTGTTCATCATATACTGAACCGATACAATCATAAAAATGGTCTTCTTTTGCCATTTCCTCTGTTATTGTTAAAGGCATTTTTCTTTCCTCCATCAGCGTTTTCAACTTCAGTTTTAATTTAGGTCTATAGTTTAATGCTATCAATAGCTTTCTAATGTAGTTTGCCCTTTGTTTCTCTGGTAGCTTTAGCAATTCTTTAGTCAATTCAAATTTTTCCTGTCAAAATGCTTACAAACTTTTGAGGTATGTTTTGGATTATATCTCTTAATGTTTTATCAAATTTTGATTATACATAATATTGCAAATTTTGGAGAAATGGAGTAAATTTAAATTAAGAAATGATTGAAAGGTTATGTAATTTTGGAATTATAATGATGAATTTTTAAAACAATCAAGAAATTAATCGTCATTGTAGCTATTGTTATAGTCTTGTTTAATCCTTTTTATAACCAAGTAAATGCTCAAGAACCACAGAACTTAGATAAACTAGCCCAAGAAGTATGTAATGACCCACAAATAAGATTAAAAATTTATGATTTTTACACAGGGAAATACATTTTCGAAATAAGAGCACCTCCCGATATAGCAGCACGTCTTTTTAATAAACATGGTGTAAAAGATGTTTATCAAAAAGAAAAAGAAATCTGCCAAGAGTTCCAAGCCAAACTCCACAAAGACAACAACAGACCTTGTCCTAGTAGAGGAGCATGTTGGGGCTATGCAGATAAAAGCCCAGGCTATGTCCCTTTAGATAGTATGTATAATTTCATCGGAGGTAATTATCCTTAAACTTTCTCTTTTCTTCTTTACGAACCCATTCAGTAATAACAACCAAATCACAATAAGAGAATCAGCAACTATAAAACTATGTAAATATGGAGAGAATATAGGTATCATCTTTGACTCAATCATCAATGACAACAATAACAACTTCAAAATTACTGGTATATGGTCTGGCATTATTTCTAACGCTAATATGTCAAATCCGTATTCATCAGCTATTTCAAAAACAGCTCCTTCAATCTTTCCTCAATCTTACCTTTTAAAACAGGTTTTCTGTATTTTGGTATCCAAACTATATGGTAAGCTGTTTGCCATTTTGAATGTTTATTGCTCTTTATTTCAAGCATAGTATTATGGTATGGTAGTTTAACGAAAAAAGCAAGCCTTTTAAGAAAAAATGTAAAATTAAACGCTAAAAGGGTTTTTACGGCTTACGCCGTGCTTTCTGTATCCATTTTCTAAAGAAAATGGTTTTGGAAAGCATAAATTTTCTATAAAGTAAAATTCATAAACAAATACATAACGAGAAAATACCTTAAAATAGCAGGTACCAATCCTTCAGTAGAATTAAGCAATGAAGGCAAACTTTTAATGATACTAGCAGATGCACCTAATGAAAAAATTAATTTTATTCCTAGAATTCCTATTGAAATCTTTTTTGATGAAAGCAAACTTTTTTAATTAAAATACGAAAATTTCGTTTCTAGACTATAATAATTTAAAAACGAAAAAAGGATGAAAAATGAAATTCATAAATAGAGAAAATGAATTAGCAGTCTTAGAAAACGAATATAAAAAGCAAAATGCTTCTTTTGTTGTTGTCTATGGAAGAAGAAGAGTAGGGAAAACTACTTTAATTGAAAAATTTATAGAAAATAAAAATGCTATATATCTGCTAGCAGACTTACAAAATGAAAAACTTCAAATAGATAGGTTTAAAACTATAATTGCAGAAAAATTTAATGATGAAATTCTTAAATCAATCGAAATAAAGGATTGGGAAACATTATTTAAATATATTGTTCAAAAAGAACTTAGAGAGAAATTAATAATAGTTATAGATGAATTTCAATATTTAGCAAAAATAAATAAAGCTATACCCTCTATATTTCAAAGAATATGGGATGAATTGTTGAAAAACAAGAACATAATGCTAATCTTATCAGGTTCACTAATAAGTCTTATGTATGATATAGCATTAAGCTATTCCAGTCCGTTATATGGTAGACGAACAGCTCAAATAAAACTACAACCTATGAATTTTTTCAATTTTAAGAAATTTTTCAATCTAGATGATAACATTAAGCTATTTGAATTTTACAGTGTCATAGGAGGAATCCCTAAATATATAGAGTTTTTTGATAAGAATAAAAGCATTTACGAAAATATTAAAAGCAACATATTAAACAAAAATAGCTTTCTATACGAAGAACCAAAATTTGTTTTAAAAGATGAAGTTAAAGAACCAATAAACTACTTTTCTATTTTACAGGTAATTTCCCAAGGAGAACATAAAATAGGGAAAATAGCTTCTAAATTAGGAATAGAAACTAAAAATTTGACATCTTTTATAGAAAAACTTATAGAACTGGAAATATTAGAGAGAAAAATCCCTGTAACTGAGGAAAATCCTGCAAAAAGTAAAAAGGGACTTTATTTTATAAAAGACAACTTTTTTAATTTTTGGTTTAGATATGTATTTCCATATCAAAGCTATTTAGAAACGGAACAATACGATTTAGTTATTAACAAAATCAAACTGGATTTCAAATATTATACATCTTTAATCTTTGAAAATGTTTGCCAAGAATTTGTTCTAAATAAGGCAAAATTACCTTTTCCTACGCAAAAAATAGGAAAATGGTGGGAAAGAGATATCGAAATTGATTTGGTAGCTTTAGGAGAAAACGAAATTTTGTTTGGAGAATGTAAATACTGGGACAATCCTGTAGGTTTAAATGTTTTAAATGATTTAAAAGAAAAAGCAAACCTTGTAAACTGGAAAAAAAACAAAAGAAAAGAATTTTTTATAATTTTTTCAAAAAGAGATTTTTCCGCAGAATTAATTGAAGTAGCTGAATCAAATAAAAATGTATTCTTGGTTTCTCTTGAAAAGGATTTTTAATGTTAAATGTTGAAAAAATATACCCTATATCTATTAGTCATACTTCAAACAACGATAAAATCTCATCTTTTGAAAGCTTAAATACATCTGCTTGTTCTTGATATATTTCTTGTAATTGCTTCTTTTTTTCTTGCAGTTTTAAAATTTTTTCCTCTATGCTGTTTTCAACTATTAACTTGTAAACGAAAACAGGTTTATCTTGTCCTATTCTATAAATTCTATCAATTGCCTGATTTTCAACAAATGGATTCCACCATGGGTCATAAATTATGACTGTATCAGCTTCTGTTAGATTTAAGCCTACCCCTCCAGCTTTTAAACTGATTAAAAATATTTTTATTTCAGCGTCTTCTTTAAATTCATCTATTATTTTATCTCTCTTCCTTATTTGTCCTGTAAGTTTTAGATATCTATATCCTTTTTTATTCAAAACTTCATTTTCTATAAGGTTTAACATCTCAACAAATTGAGAAAATATTAAAATCTTTCTATCTTCTTCAATTAAATCTTCAAGTAAGTCTTGTAACAAATCAAGTTTTGCAGACTCATTTACTTTTTGCTTTATATTTAATTTTAAAAGTGCTGGATGGCAACATATTTGCCTTAGCTTTAATAAAGCATCTAATATATGGATTTGAGATTTTTCAATACCTTGTTTTTCTAAAAGCTCTCTTATTTCTTTATTTAAAGACACTCTTACAGTTTCATAAAGTTTTGTCTGTTTTTCTGAAAACTTTGTATATTTTACAATCTCTGTTTTGGGGGGAAGTTCTTTTAATACTTTATTCTTGGTTCTTCTTAAAATAAAAGGTTTTATCTTTTTTGCTAATACTTTTTTTGCATTTTTATCATTATGTTTTTCAATTGGTGTTTTATAAACTTCTGAAAATTCTTTATGACTTCCTAAAAATCCGGGCATTAAAATATTAAAAATTCCCCATAGTTCTGTCAGATTGTTTTCTATAGGAGTTCCTGATAGAGCTAGTTTATGTTGTGATTTAATTTCTTTTACTGCTTTATAAGTTTTTGTTCTAGGATTTTTAATTTTTTGAGACTCATCAAGTATTAAATATAGAAATTGTTTGTTTTTATAAAGCTCAAAGTCTCTTTGTATTAAAGAATAGGTAGTCAAAACAATATCAGTATTTTCTATGTTTTCTATTAAGCTCTTCCTATCTTTACCATAGATGGTTATAAAATTCAAATCTGGTGTAAATCTTTGTATTTCCCTTTCCCAGTTTGATATCAACGAAGTTGGAACTATAATTAAAGAAGGTTTATCTAACCTATTGTTTTCCTTTAGATATAGTAAGAAAGATAAAACCTGTATAGTTTTTCCTAGACCCATATCATCAGCTAATATCCCATTAAATCCATATTCATATAAAAAGTTAATCCAACTAATACCTTCAATTTGATAATCTCTTAGTTCTGTTTTTAATCTTTTTGGCTGGTGTATTTTCTTAATTTTTCTAAAATTTGTTAATTTATTTTTAGCCTTTTTATCTCTTTATCATTGATTAATTCATCTTCAATCAAGTGGATTTCAGCTTTGTTTATTTTTAAGTTTTCCGTATCTTTTTTTCTGTAAAGATTAAAAATGGTGTTGATTATTGGTTGAACTTCTTCTTTTTTTAATCTTAAAACCTTATTTTCTTCATATTTAACAAATATGATTTTTGGAAGTTTTTTTATGTTGTATTCTTTCAGTAATTTTTTTAAAAATGGTAGAAGGTCAATCTCTTCATTTTCTAATTTTTCTTTTACAGATACATCAAACCACCAGCTATCTTCTTCTTTTATTTCAAAATCAATATCTCCACTTTCAAAGACAGGTAGTTTAGATATATATTCAATTTTCCATCCTTCTTCCTTCAGCTTCTTTATATCACTTTCTAAAAATTGATAAGCTTTTTCTAATAAATAACCTTCTAGACTAATGAAATATTTCCACGATGGAGAAAAAGCAAAATGCTTTAAATTTGTTTTTATTAACCTTTTTTTATAATTTTCTTCTTTTTCTAAATTTCTAGTGATAGATACTCTTTTTAGTCCATCGTAAACAAAGCTTTTTTCTTCTGACAATGGAGATAAATAATAATTGTCATACTTAACCTTAAATTCTATATTTAGAAAACTTCTTTCTTTATCATAACTAATTTTCAAGACAGGAACAGGTTCTTCTTTTATTTCTAATTCCTCAACCATATCTGGCTTTGCTACTTCAAATCCAGTCTCTTTTAGTAAAAAGTATAATTTTGCTGTTTCTTCTCTGCTTAAAGGCTTTGCATTTAAAAGTAGTTTTAAAAGAGCATTACTGATTTTAGGTTCTATCTGATAAAGTATATTTTCAGAAGGAGAATATTCAAAAATTTCAGAAGCAATTATAAGATTTTCTCCGTTAATATTTACTTTTAGTAAGTATTTATCTTCTGTATTTTCCCAGTCTAATTTTAGTTTTTTGTATCTTAACCCCTTTATGGGATAAATGTTTGTTCCAAAATAAAGATTCCTTTGCTCAACTAAAGTTTTTAAAACTACACTATAAATTACATTTTCAACATATAAAGAGTGATAAAAATGTATTTTCCCTAGTAATTTAATTATTTCTTCATCTTTTTTTGTAACATAATCCCGATAGGGATTTTCAATTAAACTTCTTAAGCTTAAAATTTTTGAACTTTTTATAACTCCATTTTCTAATATGACCTTCTCAGGTATAAGTTGATGGGAGTAAACACCCGAAGGAACAATCCTAAATATGAGTTTGTATTTTGAATCATATTTTTTCTCTATGCTACTTAAATTCAGAATAATGCTTTTAAGCCAACTTTTTGAATCTAATTTTGTTTTTTCTTTATCATTAAAGTAGGAATGAAGAACTGCTACAACATGTTTACAATTTTCTCCCACTGGACAAGTGCACTCACTTTCAACAAAATTTTCATCAATATATATCTTTATATCTTAGTGATAAAAATCTTCATAGCTTCCTTCTACTTTAGATATTATATGAACGAAAGATGTATCTTCTTTTAAAACCTTAAAATTAACAACTCTATTTTCCTCAAAATATATTCTGCCCCTTTTTATAGTTGTTTTGGGAAAATTATTGTTTAATAGCTTTTCTATATGCCTCATATAGTATAGTTTATTTTTTTGATTATCCTATTCTAAAATTATGGATATGTAAACAAAAAACTAGGAAAATACAAAAAATTTTGAATGCTCATTTATTCCCGTAAAAGATTAACATCAAATAATACAGGTTTAACAGTGTATTCTTTTCTAGATTTTTCTCTTACAAATTCTTCAAAGTTTTCTTTAAAGTTAATATCAAACCAATCTAGTAAAGTTTCGCTAGGAGCTGGTACATAGATGACTTTTCCTTCCTTGTCTATTGCTGCATTTGCTAGCATATCTACTAGATAGTCCCCTAATTGTCCTAAGGTGTTAAAATCTTGTATCTCTGATTGGATGTAAAAATCTATAAACTCTCTTTTTATTCTGCCTTTATACTTTTCAAATATTCCCCTATTTTTTTCCATTTCTTCTAGTTTTTTTTGATCTTCTTTTTGCTCTTTTTCTGCAGATATTACCTCTTTATCTGGAGTTTCTTCTATGGTTGTTAGTTTTATCAAGTTTGCAGACAACATATCTATATCAAAAGCATCAATTAAAAATCCCATTGGATTTTTAACATTTTTGTTTTGTATAGCTTTTTGAATAATCTTCAATGCCATTTCTGGAGGATAGCCGTTTTCTTCTGCATTTATTAGAAGGAATAATACAGAGTTTTCTGGGAGTAATCTTTCTTTTATAAAATTTTTATCCTTTGCTGATAAACTTACTTCTTCTTTCCACCTATTGTAGTCTTCCAATATATCCCAGTATTTTTGTCTATATTCTTTTACTTCATTCCAAAACTCATCAAGGTCAAACTTTTTCTCTTGTTTTTCTTCTTTGTTAGACTCATCTGAAACTACCTTGACGAGCCCTTGTGTATCAACATCTTGCAAGGAGGTATTTTCCTCTTGAAGGGTAATATACTGTTTATATTCTTCTAATTTCTTTTGAATGTCTTCTAGTTCTTCTGGGTCAAAGTCTGGATTGTGTTCTATCTTAAATTCTATTTGAACTATTTTTCTGCCTTTTTTGATTTTTTGGTATGAGACTAGTAAATCTGTTTCTCTGTTTATTTCTTTGACGGCAGTTTTTAGTACCTTTCTTTCAAAAGCTTCGAATCGAGGATATTCTCCTTTTTCTACCCCTAATTTTTCTCGTAATTCTGTTACCGAGTCTATCCTAAATCCTGTGTCCTTGTATCTTCTTAAGAGTTCATAAAGCCTGATAGCATACTTGGATCTTAATCTAAGGATTATCTTTAGAGGTATATCAGTAAATTTTTCTTTTAGAGCTAGGAGATAAGGTTTTAAATCTGGGTGAAATTGAACTTCTATAAATTTTTCTCCTTCGTGATATTCTCCTTTTGAAAACCATTGGTAGAGTCTAAAGCTTCTTTTTCCTTTTTCATTTATTGTTTCTATAGTTATAACTTTAGACATTAGTTTTTTCAAAGCTGATTTTATTTGATGATAGTTTTTTTCGTGTATCCCTGTAGTTTCAATAATAAGCTTTTTAGGAATCCTTAGCATAGGAAATCCACTAGGAGCTGTTTCCATACTGTCTAGTAATGCTATGGTGGCTAAAACTAATCTTTGTTCTTCAACAGATAAAGAATATCTAGCTTCTACCAAGGAATTTTCCATTACCGCTGGATAATCTCTAATAGGTGTGTTTTCTGCCACTTCCACTATTTTTGTTGCTCCTTCCTTTGTTTCTTCCTCAATATTTTTATTATTAGTTTCATCTTTTTCTTTTGCCATAATTTTCCTCAGTTTTCATAAAATCTCCATTAAAAATAATAGAATAAAATTTAATGAATAGCAACTTTATATTAACAAGTTGCTATATGGTAGTAAAAAAGTTGCTATATGGTAGTAAAAAAGTTGCTATATGGTAGTAAAAAAGTTGCTATATGGTAGTAAAAAAGTTGCTATATGGTAGTAAAAAAGTTGCTATTTTCCTTCGCTAATCCAGAAGTATCAACATTCCGCGAGGAGCTACAAAAATATTTACAAAAAATAAACAAAAATATATACAAAAATATTACAAAAATATTGATGATGATGATGAAAGGGAGCCAAAATTTTAGTCAACTTTTATCAAATTTTTTATTTTTTAGAGAAAGGGAAAAAGAAAAAGAAAGGGAGGGAGGAGAAGATAAAGAAAAAAGGAAGAAATTACTAAAGCAGGTGAACGATAGATAGGCTTTCTAAACATCAAAGCGGAAAATTTAACGAGATAAATATATTGCGGGCGATTTCGGACTTTTTTGCCTTAAATGTTTTTGCATAATTCTATTCGTGAGAACTAGCCATTACTACTGTGAATTCTGGTTTTTCTACTGGGTTAATCATAAGTACTTTTAGTTCAGATTGAGGGATTTTAGATATTCTGATGATTATTGCATCTTCCTTGCTTGTATCTTTGAAAGCACTTATTGCATTTTCTAAAACTTTATCTACAGCAGTTATGTCACTTTTTCTGTCTATTTCGTTTATTAATAGAATTTCTTGTGATATGTCAACCCTATTTGGTACAAAGAATTTTAAAGAATTCAAATTCAAACTCAGAATGAGATTTATATCCTAAAGACGAATGAATTCTTATATTTTTATGGCTTTTTTTTTATCTCATTTTCAAGTTGTAGTTGTGCTGATTGTTTTTTCAGTTGCTTAATTCCTTCTTTTTTATGATTTTTTTCTATTAGATTGTTTTCTTCTTTGTATTTTCGTACCCATCCAGCAACAGTTTTATAGTTTAGACCTAGGTTTTAGACACTTAAGATATAGATTTACCTGCATTTATTATTAAATCTACAGCAGTTTTTTTAGTGCTTTCTTGTATTTTGAATTTTTTTACCTCTTGGCATTATTCATTTCCTCTTTTTTATTCAAATTCTTTGTACCATATAATATAGCTACTTCAAATTTTGGTGGCAAGGTGAAATGTTATAAGTTTTCTAATATATTTGTAATAGGAAGATGTTCAAAATCTTTATCTGTAGTTGCAATGTATTTTAAATTGTTTTCTTTCATTACAATGAAAGTTAGAGCGTCGTTTCCGATTAAACCATATTCTTTAATGATGTCTTTCAGTTTCCAGTAGTGCTTTTCTTTTACTTCATAAATCTTAAAATTGAAGTCTTTCAAGAATTCTTTTACAAGCTCTATTACAGAACTATATTTTTTTAAAACTTTTTTGTTTAATTTGATAGATTTAAAATTTTTACCACTTTTAAAGATTATAAGTTTAAAAATGAGTTCATCTAAAATTCTTGTAGTAATTACAAATTGATATTTACTTTGTTGTTTAAAAAGATTTTTTATTCTGTCTTTGTGATTTGTTTCAATATCTGTTAAAAAGTAAATTAAAACATTTGTATCAATCATTATTTTAGCTTTCAAGCTCAAAAACCTCTGATTCTAATATATGTTCTATATCTTTTTTAGATAAGGATTTGTTTACTTTGACAGAGTTAAAGTATTTATTTACTTTGTCTTCTTGCTGTGTTTTTTGATACAGTTTAAAAGCTGTTTCCTGTATATTTCTGTATGTAAGTGGTTTGCCTTCTTTTTGCAAAATTTTTATAGCTTCACTGATAAACTTCGCATGGAAATCTGGGCATTTTATTTTTCTTTCAGAGTTTTTCCTTCTTGGAGAAACTCTAACTTTAAAACCAAGTTTTTCCTTAATATCAGCTATGTAGCTTGTTTTAAAAGCGTTCATTGATTTTATTGCTTTCATGGTATCACCTTCGTTTATGTTTTGTAGTATAAGTATAGTCTAAAAACAATAAGCTTTCAATTAATGGACTATTTTTGGTGTAAAAAGTCAACAAGATTTTAGGAGGTTCTGCAGATGGGTGAAAAACCATTTATAGCACATGTTGTAATTAAGTATCTTGACAATGAGATTACTACTTTTACTTTACCCTTTTGATAACTTGCTTTAGACAGTAAAATTTAAAAAAGATTTAAAAATAATTATTTTATTCTTACAAATGACGGATTATAAGGTAGTATTTTCTTACTTTCGGTATTTGTTTTTTTTGTTGATCTGTAAATGATTAAAGATGTTTTTGCTTTTTGTGGTGCGTGTTGTTGGTATATGTTTGTTGGATGGGTTTTTATGTGATTAATTGAGTATTCTGTTATTTGTTTTTGCTTTGGCTGGTATAGCAAATCTTGCCCTTATTAGACTTTGGAAGTGTTTTAATTTGTTCTTCAAATAACTTGTAAAAGTCATCTAATTGGCAGTATATTTTTGTTATGAGCATTTGTGAACCTCCAGTTTTTGGCTTTTATTTTAGCTTAACTGGAGGTCTTTTTTTATTTTCGAACTCGCGTTATTTAGTTTTATAAACTATGAGATTTACATTGGGGATGTGAAATGAAGGTAGTAATTGATGTATCCAATGAGGGAAATGCAAAACATTTGATTGATATACTAAAAGATATTCCATATGTAAAGAATATCAAAGTAGAATCTGAAAAGAAGAAAGGGAAACCAGATTTTGAATCAGTTTTTGTAATATGGAAAGACAGAGATATTACATTAGAAAATATTAGAAAAAAAGCAAAAAGCATGGGAAAGAATAAAAATTGAGGGATAGCTATGAAAATAACTATGGAACTCCCTGACAATGTTTTGAATATTCTTAATATACCAAAAGATAAACTTTCACATGAGCTAAGAATACAATTAGCTTTATTCTTATATGAAAAGGGTAAATTATCTTTTGGTAAAGCAAGAGAATTAGCTGGCTTAAGTGTGTGGGAATTTATGGAAAAACTCAGTGAGAATAAAATACCTCTAAATTACGATATAGAAGAGTTTGCTAAAGATTTAGAAACAATAAAAGAATTATGAAAAAGGTTATTTCAAATGCTTCTCCTTTAATATCTTTATCTAATATCAAACAGTTAGAGATTTTAGAAAAACTTTTTCAAAAGATAGTTATTCCTGAAGCTGTTTATAAAGAAGTTGTTGAATAAGGGAAAGGTAAATCTGGAACTGTAGAAGTTAAAAAAGCTACTGATAAATGGATAGAAGTTAAGAAAGTTAAAAACTCGGAAGAAGTTAAGGCTCTAAGAGCACTATTAGATTATGTAGAAGCAGAAGTAATTGTTTTAGCACAAGAAATGAAGGCAGATTTACTAATTTTAGATAATAAAGAACCTCGTATTTTTGCAAAGCATTTAGGATTTAAATTAATAGGAACTATAGGGATATTAATATTAGCTTACGAAAAAGGATTTAAAAAAAATCCCCTTGAAAAAATTTTTGAGCTGAGGGAAAAAGGTTTTTATATAAGTGATAGATTGTTAAGGGAAATTATGAAACGGTTGCAGAGTTATGATTAAAACATATGTATACATAAGAGAGTTAGGGACTGTCCATAAAACTGTGTAAATTTTAGGGACTGTTTACCGAACTGTGTAAAAATATAAACTAAATAAAAAGGAGGCAAACAGTCCCACAGGTTGAGGTAGGATTTATGGCCAGCTTTCTATTTTATTTGAGGGCAGGATTTAAGTTATGGTAGAATTTACACAGTTATTTAGACACTCCCATAATATTTGCTTGTTCTCCTATAAATTAGTATTCCCCAAGAAGTTGGTAGGCATTACTTTTTTCAATTCCTTTTGCTTTTTTTATTGAAGATGGAATGATTCCAATCTTTTTTTTAGCTTTATACTTTGCTCCAGAAAATCCTAAATCAATTGCTATTTTTTTTGCTCATTATATTTCTAAACATCTTAAATTATTTCTATGTGTTTTCATTTTAAAATTAAATCATTTAATTTTAATGTTAAATCATTTAATTTTAAAATTATTTCTAATAATTTTAATTTTATTTTAATTTCATAATTTTGGCTTGTTAAGTGATAGGGATTTTTGAAGTTTTTTTGCTTTCAAAGAAAGTTTGATTTTTTCGATTTTTGTTAACTATTGTTATTATTACTTTATTGTAATAATAACTTAAGTTCCACCGTTAACTTTCTATAGCTTTTTTGGATTTTTCTATTTTTTATATCATTTTGCTAAGACCGTTGGTATTACTTGGTTTTCTCAATATCTTGGTTTTCAGGGTTTTTTATTAAATTTTAGTCAGTTTTTTATAGATGTTACATTTGCTTCTAATATAAAAGTTCCACTGTTACATTTGATTGTAAAAAAATGTTAAAATATATAATACTTAAGTTCCACTGGCATATTTTTCTAATTTTTGATGTCAACTATGCAATTTAATAAAAAGTTCCACCGTCACATTTATCTAGGAGAAGTTTTTTTGACAGTGGAACTTAGGGGTAGTTTTTAAAGCTTGATAATCAATAATTAGAGAGTTTTATTTTTAACATCGGTTATTTTATGTGGCTGTATTGGAAAGTTTAGACTTTTTATGTTGTGATTGTATATTAATTTTATTTTTATTAGTTTTAATTGTATTTTGCTTGCATTTTAATTGCATTTTGATTGCAATTTTATTAGTTTTAATTTTAGCTTAATTGTATTTTAATTGTATTTTAATTGCATTTTGATTGTAATTTAAAAAATTTTTTTTATTTTTTTGTAGGAGAAGTAAAAACAGTAACAATAGAATATCCAGATAGACTGCTTTTGTATCTCATTACTAAAGTGAGGAAGATTAAAAGCGTAAATTATCCTAAATTCCAGTTATCTGCACCTATTGAGAACAAAAGTTCTTTTATTTTTTCTATATTTTCCTCTGTTGAATATTTATCGATTAGATTAAGAAACAAAGAAAGGTTTTTTATAGCTTTATAAGTTTTCTCGTCTACTTCTATAAGTTTCTCCTCTATTTCTAGATTTTTATATAGTTCTAAATCTTCTTCTTTTACAGGCTCTATATAACTCATCAATTCATATTTATAAAATTCTACGTAATATTTCTTTCCTCCTTTTTCTTCTTTCATATTGTTATCCTCTAATTTTATTTTTCTTTTAGAAATAGCTTGATATCTGTAATAGTTAGATTGTATATGTTAATGGCAAACATAAGCCCTATAAAATCCTTGTAAGACCTTATTGTAAAAATTTCTTTTTTAATTTTTTCGTAAATTTGTTTTGCAAAAATGTTGTAATCTACATCTTCATATAAAACTTCTTTTATTTGGCTTTTTGTTATTTCTTGAAATTCCTGATAAGAAATCTTTTTTGGTTTTACTGATTTTGGTTTTTTTAGTTTTTTCCTTATACTATCAACCATAAGTAAGGCTTCAATATCGTCTTCTTCTATACCAATTTCTTCTTGTAAAACCTGTTTAAACACAGATTTTATAGTTTCTTGTTTTTCTTCTTTAGTTTGAGGAATGAGCTGTTTTTCTAGATATTCTGCCTTTAATTTTATAAGTTTTGAAAGCAACGATATAATCAGTCCATTATGGTATATGTTTTCCCCAACAAGCTCCTTTAAGTCCTCAGTAGATATTTCAAATGGATTTAAGCTCCCTTGTTTTACTTCTTCTGTAAGTCTTTTATAAAAACTTACAGCTTCAAAAATCTCGATTGTTATCATAATTTTTGTA
>WFXI01000306.1 GCA_015490675.1 Hydrogenothermaceae bacterium | reverse complement strand
CAAAATTAGAATTAGTAAGGCAATATCAAACAATTATTGATGCCGTTTTTATTGTCATATTAACCATTTTGCTAATATTTATTGCAATTATAACCTTTTATATTTGGGCTACTATTAGGAAAAAATTAAAGGAGTTGTAATTATGGAAATATTTTTATTAATCCTTCTTCTTATAGCAGGGTTAACAGTTTTAACAGTTTTTGGAATAATGGCTTTCCAGTCTATTCAAGACTATTTAGAGGAAAGGAAGCATTAAAAGGTTTTCAGATATGAGTAAAACAATAAAATTATCAAAACACTTAAAACTTTTAGAAGGAATAAACAATTTACCGGGAATTGAAAAGGCTGAAATAATAGAAGCTCCTAAAGAAGATGCTGAGTTTGACTATCCTTAAAAATAAAAGCTAAATCTGAAGTTGATAAATGGCAACTCCAAAGGAAAATCCAAAATATAAGATGGAAATATAGCAATGAAATTGAGCCTGAAATTTTTTTGGAAAAATGTTACAAATTGAAACTATTTCAAACAGAAATAACAAGGGTTTGACAGGATTTTATTTTTAATTTATGCTATAATTGAATTGCAAAAAATAAAGAAAATTAAAAATTGAATAAGGAAGAAAAAAGGAAGGGGTAAGATGTTGGCGGACATCTTACCCACTGACCGAAAAACAGAAAATGTAGTATCACGCTACAATTAGTATCATAATTATAACAGACCGTTATATTAAATGTAAACACCTGTTTACATATATCAACCTTTTCTTTTACCGGTCAGTCAAAGAAAAAGCCCATCTTACCCTTTCCTTGCCTTCCA
Source organism: Hydrogenothermaceae bacterium (assembly GCA_015490675.1). Taxonomy (GTDB): domain Bacteria; phylum Aquificota; class Aquificia; order Aquificales; family Hydrogenothermaceae; genus Hydrogenothermus. The sequence continues at coordinate 5,629 of WFXI01000306.1, read as the reverse complement.
AAAGGAGAGGTAAACAATGCAAACACTTCAAGACAAAACCATAGGCAAAGGCTTTGCAGTTAAAGAAGAAGATTTAAAAAAGATAGAGGAAATCAAAAAGTTTTTTAATGCTAAAAATAACTCTGAAGCTGTGAGAATAGCTATTGATTTAGCTTACAGTATCACACAGGGGGGTTTTCCAAATGGACTGGAAACCAAATAACCCAGAGCTTTTAGATTTTAAATTAGTAGAATTAGGAAATATTAAAGCATTAGCCACCATTAAGGTAAACGGCTTTATTATCAAAAACATAAAGATTATTCAAAATGGAGATAGTAAACCTTATATTAGACTTCCTGAAACTTCTTTTATAAAAGACGGTGAAGTAATTTATACCCATTCAGTTGTTTTAGATGATACTCAATTAAAAAACAGAATTAATAACATCTTATTATTACGATACTTTAGAGACCTATTAATAAAAAAATCTAAAAGGAGCAACAATTATGAAAAAGAAAGAAAAAAGCAAAGCTAACATTATTTTTGAGATTTACGAATATGAAAAAGGTTTTTTATTAAAAGCCAGTTATGGAACTACAACATTAACCTTTCTTTTCCCAACTTTAAAAGCTGTCAATATATTTATTGAGAACTTCAAAAAAGGATTGGCAAAGAAGGGGATAAAAAGAAATCCCACTTACTTTAATTAATTCAAAGGGGGAAACAAAATGAGCAATAATAATTTAACTCAAAAAGAGAAATTAAGCAAGGTTAAAAAAGCATTTGAAAAAGGATTAATTGTTATTCCTTCAAGACCCAATACAGACGGGATATATAAAATCCCTATCTGGAACGGAAATATAAAAACTCAAAAATGGGAATTTGAAACTTTTAAAGAAGCTATTAAAACATATGAAGATTGGGCTTTTGGGGTTTTAACGGGTAAACAACCAAATGGATTATATTTAAATTGTTTAGATTTTGACATAGACACACTAAAAAAAGGAGCTGTAGATTATATTAAAGAGCTGTCAAAATTTTTTTTAAATAATGGCAATCCTGAGGCTTTACAAGGGGTAGAACAAACACAAACCGGCCGTTTTCATTTCTTTTTCTTTACTAATGAAGAACTGATAAAGCCTAAAGACGCTATAAATGAAGGCTGGATAAAATTAAAGAAAATAGAAAAAGACGGGAAAACCGAAACAATAGAAGAACCCGGGAAAATTGAATTATTTACAGGTAATAAATTCGTTGCCAACTATGAAGGTATTATTAAAGATACAGATAAAGAGCCAATACCATTAAGAGATTTACCGATTTTAAATATTGATACAGTAAGAGAATTATTAAAAAGATTAGGCTTTAAATTTGAATATCTAACCCAAGACGAAAGAATTTTAAAAGAAGTTAAAAAAGAACAAGAAGAAGAAAGAAAGAAAGATAAAAAAGAAAATCCTAAACTTTTAGAAATAAAAGAAAGGATTAAAAAAGGGATTAATATTGAAGATTTATTATATGAGTTTTCAGATACTTTTAAGGTAGTTAATCCAGACCACCCAACCCGGTTAGATTGTTTATGTCCGTTTAAGCCTGAAAGACACCCAAGCTTTAAAATATTTAAGGCAGATAACGGGCAGTTTTGGGCTGATTTTCACGGGGAGCATGAAAATATTTACTATCCTGAAACGGTTAAACCTACCAATATTGGAGAGGCTGAAGCTGTTATTGGTGATGTTATAGACATTTATAGAATATATACCGGGGTTGACTTCAAACAGGCTTTAATTGATTTAGGGCAAAGAATAGGAATTGATAAAGAAGAAATAGAAAAGGCTTTTAAAGGAAATGATACAAACACTAAAGAAATATTAAATAAAGTCTTTCCTAATCAGCTCATATTTTATGATATATCCCAATCTGAATATTTCATTTTTAACCTTGAAGCAAATGATTTTTATTATTTATCAAAAGACCAAGCATTAAAGAAACCTTTAAAGCGATATTTTATGTCAAAAGGAGTAGAGAAAAAATATATAAATGACAAAATAAATGACATTTTAGACAATATACCTTGTATAACTTCAACTGTTTATGAGCCTTTAAACCCTCAAAAGATTATAGATAGAAACGGGATAAAATACTTTAACTTATATACTCCATCACCTTTTGACGAATACAAGAGAACTGACACTTTATCAGATATTGATTTAAATAAATACCCGGCTATAAAGATTTTAATTGAGAACTTAACAAACAATGATGAAAAGAAGAAAAAATACTTACTTCAATGGACAGCTCACAAGATAAAGTATAAAGACAAAATAGGAACGGCTATTGTTATTTATGGGGAGCAAGGGGCAGGTAAAGGGCTTTTTGCTAATGAAATATTAAGATATGCAATAGGAAATAAAAACTATGGGGAAATTAATGATTATCATTTAGAAAGTCGTTTCAATGATTGGATAATGGGGAAAAGGCTTATTGTCGCAAATGAGATAAAAATTGATTATAAAAATAATAATAAAGCTCAAAGCTTATTAAAAATGTATATTACAGACCCCTACATTACAATAGACAGAAAATATAAAAACACCATACAAATTGAAAATTATGTCGACTTCTTAATATTTTCAAATCACGATGACGCTGTAAGAATTGAGCCAACCGACAGGAGATTTTTCGTTATGAAAACTCAAAACAGATTAGCCGATACAATTACAGGCGAGATATTACACCCAGAGATTAGAGAAAAATTTAAAACTATGTCAAACTTTGTTGAATCAATAAGAAATGAAAGAGACTTATTTATTAAAGATTTACTACAACTGAAAACAGATATTGATTTTCTTAGATATAGTTTACACACACCAGAAAAAGAAGAAATGAAAAGAAAAACTATGAGCCAGCTTGAGCTATTTATTCAGCTCCTTAAAGACGAAGACTATATCACACTTTTTGAGAACTTTGATTTAACAGAATTTATAGAAAACGAATTAATAAAAGATGACTACAAAAAAAAGGTATTAATCGGGATTTGGCAATTACTTAATGGATTTATCGAAACATCTTTAATCCCAATGGTTTATAAGGAAATTATGAACGACAAAGGAAAATCGGATAAAGGCATAAAAGATGCCGTAAGCTCTGCGTTTAAAAAAGGAAGGATATGGGCTAAAGGAAAAGATAGAAGAATAATTTTTATAAAAGATTTATCTGGACCAGAAGTAAAAACAGGAATAGAACTAATTTATCACGACACAGATTTAATAAGCTTGAGAAATAGCATTATGGAAGTAATGACTATAAAAGATATGATTGGGGAAGAAAATCTTAAAGACCAACAATCAGAAATACCATATTAACCTCTTCAGTTTTTTCTTCATAAAAAAAATCAAAAACCCGACAACCTCCCGACAAGCTACCCGACAAGCTTGTCGGGTCGGGAAACCTTTTAATATCAAGGGTTTCAGAAATTTTTAAGCCCTCACCCGACAACCGACAAGCATTTTTAAAAACTTTTTTTTCTTTTTTTTGTCATTCTTTTTTTTCTAAACAAAAATTCTAATTACCTTTTTTGTCTAAAAAATTTTATCAACTATGACCTAATAACTTTTTTTTTAATTTTACTTGTCGGGTTGTCGGGAAACTAATATAAGTCTTGTATATCAATGATTTGCTACCCGACAAGTAAATAAAATTGCTTGTCGGGAGGTTGTCGGGTTGTCGGGAAGTCGGGAATTTTTTTCTATAAACTAAAAAAAATGTGTCGTATGTGTCAGGAATAAGTAATAATGCGGGTTTTATCTGTCATAAATGTGTTATAAATGTGTCATATGTGTCATAAACAAGTAATCACGAGCATTAGAGTAAAAACATAAATATTTCTATGGACTATAAACATCGGCTATTTATTTTGATATTAATAAAAAGATACATCTATAAAAAATTGTGGTCCACAAAACAATAAATGAACTGAAACCAAAAGAGAAAATGGGGAAGGAAACATTTTTTTTCTGGATAATATATAAAAAGCTAAATAATATTGTGAATAAAAATCTATATCTGTAAATCAGATATTCAAAGGGTAAGAAAAAAGTATTATACAAAGTTAGGTTTTCACAATCATAGAGATTATATGATTTTTTTGTAACCGTCTTTTACTTTTTTACCCTTTGGGTGTTTTTAACCAAATTTAGATTAATAGGGGTGTCTTTTACTTTTATACCCCGTCTGTAACTTTTTGTAGATTTTTTTGGGGTGTCTTTCAGTTTTTGTAAGTTTTTACTATATTTATTGTTCACGAAGTTTAGGAAATTATCGTTATATAGTCTGAAGAAAATAATTAACCGTATATATTTTATAGAAGTTGGAAATAATGCCCCGTGAATTCAACAATAGGAACGCAGGGCAATGTTTTACACTACGCTAACGCAAATGCTTACGCATTTACTAAACATTGCTAAAGTAACCAAACGATTATTTAATAAAGAATTCTTTTTTACTATCCAAACATAAATGGGTCCTTCTTAGAAGGAATGCGTAAGGTTCGCTTCCCCCACAATTAAAAAGAGAGTTTTAAATATTAAAATTCAAATGCAACAACAATATTTAACTATTATGATAAAGGCTTAAGCTCCTATAGAAAGGTATATCAATTCTTCCAGATAATACAATGTAATACAAATTATATGCTATCCCATATGTTTTCTATGGATTTTTGCTTTCTTTGTAATACAATGTAGTGAACTACTCCTCAATAAATTTATTGAGGAGCTTCCTGCTTCACAGCTGGATGTCTCGTAGACTACCCTCTATTAGACATTCCGCCGACAGAGCCAGCTCCACAGGCTTGAGTTCGGGTAGTTCCTACCCTACCACCCGTTAGGTGGGTGAGCCCTATTTGATATAGATTTTTGCTCGCATTCTCATCTCTATCGTGTATTGTTTTGCATACAGGGCACTGCCATTTTCTTACTGATAGTGTAAGCTGGTTGTTCTTGTATCCGCATATATTACAGGTTTTACTGCTTGCATAAAATCTATCCGCTTTGATTATCTGCCTTCCATACCATTTTGATTTGTATTCAAGCATTCTCATAAACTCATACCAGCTTACATCTGCTATTTGTTTTGATAGTTTGTTGTTTTGTATCATTCCTTTTATGTTTAGACTTTCTACCACGATGGCATCATACTGCTTGGTTATCGCAGACGATACCTTGTGGAGAAAGTCTTTTCTCTGGTTTACGATTTTCTGGTGTTGTTTTGCTACTTTTTGTCTTGCTTTCTCCCAGTTCTTGCTTCCTTTTTGTTCCCTTGATAGCTGTCTTTGGAGTTTGATTAGTCTTTTTTCTGAGCTTTGCAGGTATTTTGGATTTTCTATATGATATGTGGTTTCTCCGTCGTGTATTATTGCAAACTCTTTTATTCCTACATCTATCCCCGCTGTTTTGTTTGTTGGTTTTAGAGGCTGTATCTCTCTTCTAGTTAACACATTTAGATAGTATCTACCGTCTGGCGTTTTGGTTATGCTTATGCTTCTTATCTGCCCTTCTATATCCCTATGCATTTTTATTGGAATTGGTGTTTTTAGCTTTGGTATTTTAAGTAATCCTCTTTTCTTGCTTACTCTTTCTATTACAAAAT